>NZ_BDJK01000036.1 GCF_001950255.1 Carboxydothermus pertinax | reverse complement strand
CACTTTAATAATACCCGAGGGATACCCACCTTTTTCAATGCCTGTTTTAGCTTAAAAAAATATTGTGAACGATTCTCTGGCCTATCTACAAATGAGTTGAATAAGTAGGCTTGTCAAAATAAGGGAGAATTATTTATAATATAATAAAAATAATTAAAAAACACAAAGGGGAGTAGCCGCCCGGTTATCCGGGAGGAAGAACCGACAGACCCGGCATTATGCCCGGTTCTTTCACGAAAGGCAAGACCTTTGTACCTAAAGATTATTGTTTAGGTATAAAGGTCTTATTTTTTTATAAACTAAAAATTGTTAAAGAAAGAGGTGGGGTTTTGATGACTATAGTTTTACTTATTGGAAGTTTACTGTTTATTCTGGGGGGAGCAGTTTTATTTACTAATGGTGTAGAATGGCTTGGGAAAAAGTTTAACTTAAATGAAGGAACGGTAGGAAGTGTCTTGGCGGCTGTGGGCACGGCGTTGCCGGAAACGATGATTCCGATAATTGCTATTCTTTTTGGGGCAGGTGCCGATGCCCATGCTATAGGGGTGGGAGCTATTTTAGGGGCTCCTTTTATGTTAAGTACTGTTGCACTGTTTTTAGCAGGCCTATCAGCCCTTTCCTTTAAAAAACGAGCAAATCGTCACGAACTTATGGTAAACGGTGCTGTTTTTAAACGGGATCTAATGTTCTTCTTGCCTCTTTATGCTTTAGCTCTCTTGGCTTCTTTTTTACCGTATGCAGGTAAAGTCATTGTGGCACTGGTGCTGGTAGGGGCTTATGCTTATTATTTAAAGATAACAATAACTGCTCCGGCTGGTGAAGAAAACTGCCACGAGTTAGACCGCTGCTACTTTGCTCCCCGGCATGAAGTGCCGCCTACCTTTGCTATTATTGCCCAGGTGGTGGTGGCTTTAGCGATGATAGTTTTAGGAGCTGACGAATTTGTTAAAGGGATTGAAGCGGTAGCCAAATCAGCAGGGATTCCGGCCCTGGTTCTCTCTTTGGTAATCGCACCTATTGCTACTGAGCTTCCGGAAAAGTTTAACTCGATAATCTGGATACGGGATCAAAAAGATACCTATGCTTTAGGGAATGTTACCGGGGCAATGGTGTTTCAGAGCACTTTGATTCCTGCCTTTGGTATTGTATTTTCCGACTGGCACTTGGATTTCTATGCCGGGCTTTCGGGGGTGCTGGCGTTAATGGCAGGTTTACTTGCTTACCTTGGCTACCGTTTTAGAAAGAAGCTCTCCGCCAGGCTTTTACTGGTAAATGGTCTCTTATACCTGGTGTTTATTTATTTTGTTGTGCAAGGTTAATCGGCCAGTGATTGATTTAGGTAGGTTTTGACTACTCTGTTTTGTTTATCAAGTTCTACCATTACTCCAAATACATAATGTTCCCGAAAATGGTAGCGGGGTTCTAAAAGATAGATTTTTCGTCCGGTGGGGGTATCTTTAACCTTAATGTAGATAAACTTGGCAAAGTTCATAAACGCCTTTGCCTCAGGAGTGGAAAGGGCAACCCTTGATTCTTCCGGGATTGTGGAAGATTCAAGGGTTTTTGATTTTAATACTTTGCCGGTTAAAAACTTAGCTTCTCCTTGATGGATTATTTTGCCCTCTTGGGCTACGTACCGCCAGGAAAAAAAGTCGAGCGGATCGGGATAAACGGTTATTTTTGCGTGGGGATAAAGGGAAGTTACCTTTTGCCATAAATGGTACTGGATTTGCCAGCGGGCACCAATATAAAGTAAGAGTATCACCAGTATAGTTAGAAAAACCTTCTGGGGGGATCTTCCCAGCCACAGGAAAAGAAAGCCTCCAGCAAATATTAACAATATATACAGGTCGATAATCATTAAAATATCATAAGAATAAAGCTTTTTTGATAGAGGCCAAAAAAGGGCTGTTCCATAGGAAGTAAGTAGGTCCAGGCCTACATGGATAAAACCGGATAAAAGGGCAATACCAAGGAGGTAGTTAAAATTTACTCCACGGTTAAAAAAGTAGGCAATAAATGCTGAAAGAAAGGATAAAGCAACTACTCCCCAGGGTGCGTGGGTCAGGGTACGGTGGTATTCAAAATATTTTAATGGCCCAAGGGCACTGGTGACAAAATCAATGTCCGGGGCTTCGGAAGCTAAAACCGAAGCTAAGGTGATAGCTTTTGTCAGGGTAGGGTCAGCAGTTGCTGGCAGAATAGCTTTGGCTAGAGCATAGCCAATTAAACCGTGGGTTAGGTTATCCATATTATACCTCCTATGACGGTGGCCTTTTGGAAGCTGGAAGATTGAGGTTAGAAGTTGGAATAAAAAAACTTAACCTGATATATATTTTAATTTATTTTTTCCAAAAAAAATAGCGGGGTTGTACCCGCTATTTTCGTAAGTCATGGAGCATTTCTTCGTATTGTTCTTTGGTTATTTCTCCCCGGGCGTATCTTTCCTTTAAAAGATCCTCCGGGGATTTCCCGGGGACCGCTTTATTTATAATATCGTTTCGAGTAAGAAGTTTGAAGATGAAATAAATTACTACCGCCCAAAAGAGAAACATTAAAATCATCATAAAGATACCTCCCAACATGTTCCATGGAGTTAGCCGATCCCAGAAATACCACATCATACTTATCACCCCTTATTTTTTAAGATCTTCTAAAGCTTTTAAATAATCTTCCCTGGTTATTTCCCCTCGAGCATACCGTTCTCTTAAAATTTCTTCTGCTGAAGAGCGGTGGTTTGTATGGGAAACATGATGGCCGCAGCCGCCCATGGGAAAGAAGATGCCAAACCGGCGGAAAATCAGGGCTGCTACCACTATAACAGCTAAAAACAAAAGTAGATTTATTAGAAAACTGCCGGGGTAATAACCATAACCATAGCCAAATCCCGGGAAAAATCTCCACATCATTAATATCGCCTCCTTTTAAGTTTATTATAAAACCTAATTGTTACCAAAGTGTTTCGTGATTATTGCAGTTTAACAGAAAAAATATTTCTTTGGCTGTCACAAATTAGGAGTTAAAATCGTCTTAGATGTAGAAAAGGCGATAAAGGAGGGAGAGGGTGGAGCACGGTATAGTTGAAACCCTTTATAAGGAAATGTATACCAAACTTACCTTCAGGATTAAAAGTATTGTAAAAAGGGTAGATATAGCCGAAGAACTGGCTCAGGAGTGTTTTGCCAGGCTACTTAGGGAAGATATAAACAATATAAATAATCCTGTTGGTTGGCTTTTTAAAGTGGGAGAAAATCTTGCCTATGATTATCTCCGGCGTGCCCGGGAGATTCCGCTGTTAGAAGGAGCGCAAACTTCCGGAATTAATTTTATAGATGAGGTGGAACTGGTGAAAGAAGCTCTGGCAACCCTTACCGAGGAAGAACAAAAACTATTACTTTTACGGGAGAAGGGCTATAAATACAAGGAGATAGCCCAAAAATTAGGGATTAAGGAAAGCTCGGTGGGGCAGAAACTCTGCCGGGCACAGGCCCGGTTTAAAAAAAGTTATTTAAAATTATCTGGAGGTGAGTAATTTGAAGGGCTGTTGTTTGGATGAGGGGCTTTTAATGGCTTATGTGGATGATGAGCTAAAATTAGGGGAAATGAGGAAAGTAGAGGAACACCTTGAAGAGTGCTTGAAATGCCGGGATAAGTTTAACGAAATTAAAGCTACCAAAAAATTTACCGCGGCAAAGCTTTCGCTTTTGACTGGCGGCGAAAAGGTTAAAACGCCAAGCCTTAGGAGAAAATTCTGGCAAAATGCAATTTTACCCCGGGTGGCAGCGGTAGCGGCGGCCGCTTTAATCCTGAGCGGGGCGCCAACGATAGCCGATGAACTTTACACCTTTTTCCGAGCTGAAAAGGTCGAAGTAGTATCGGTTAATGCGGTGGACCTGGAGAAACTTTCCGATATTTTTAATAAGGTAGGGGTAAGCAAAATAGAAGGACTTATTGAGGTTAAAAGAGAGATGACTTTAAAACCGCGGGATTTGGCTCCCAATGATATTAAAAATATCCCGGCTTCTTTAAATCCCGTTCCGGAAAATTTACCTTCAACTTTGGAAAAACATGCGCAATTGAATAATTTATACCAAGGGGAAGGATTTAAATTAACAGTGAAAGTTAATGTTAAGGAGATGAACAGGCAGCTGAAATTTTTGGGAGCCAAGAAGCTATTTCCGGAAATCCTGGAGGGGAAAGAGTTAAACATCAGCGTAAACCCTGGTTACCGGGCCAATTACAACCTCACAGGTGGCGGTAATAATGGTGGTTATCTTAGCATTACTCGTCAGGCAGTACCGGAAATAAAAACCCGGGCCAGGATTACGCCGGAAGAAATTGCCGAAGTTCTCTTAGAGCTGCCGGGGATCCCCGGAGACCTAAAAAGCTCTCTGGCAGGACTTGCCGGTGATTTAAACAGCGCCCTGGTGATACCGGTTTACAAGGGAACATTGGTGGAAGATGTTAAAATCGCCGGTGTAACCGGAAAGATGCTTGAACAATCGGGGGGAAGCTATCGGGTGCTGGTGTTTTTAAAGGGGGGAATTCTTACCGTAATTGAAAGCTCTCTTGATAAAGAAACCCTTTTAGAAGTAGCAAGGGGGCTTAGCTGGTAACATGGTATTAGAAAGTGTCGATTTAACAAAATATTATGGCCGGGAAATAGGGTGCCGGAACATTTCTCTGGGGGTTTCCCCCGGAGAAATCTTTGCTTTTTTAGGGCCAAACGGTGCCGGGAAAAGTACCTTTGTGAAAACTGCCTTAGGCTTATTAAAACCTACCTTGGGGACGATACGGCTTTTTGGGAAAAGCCCGGAAGACTTGCACGTCCGTCGTAAGGTAGGCTATCTCCCGGAGAATATTCGCCTGCCGGAGTGGATGACGGCAGAAGAGCTTTTGCGCTTTCACGGGAAACTCCTCTACCTTCCAGATAAAAAGTTAAAGAGAAGAATAGAAGAGGTTTTAACCCAGAACAAGCTTTGGGAGCGAAAAGATAGTAGAATCAAGACCTATAGCCAGGGGATGCGCCAGCGGCTGGCCCTGGCAGTGGCCTTATTAGGAGAGCCAGAACTTTTATTTTTGGATGAACCAACATCGGCTCTGGATCCGGTAGGCCGGATTGAAGTCCGGGAAATTATCACTGACCTTAAAAAACAAGGAGTAGCAGTATTTTTAAACAGCCATCTTTTATCAGAAGTGGAAATGGTAGCCGATAGTGTAGCAATTATTAATCGCGGGGAAATAAAAGCCCGGGGAAAACTCGCGGAACTTTTATCCGGACGCGGGATTTTAATCCGCGGGGAAATTCCCGAAGCTCTTCTTAAAAAACTAAAATCCCAGTACCAAACCGGGGAAGCCCCAAATGGGTTAAAGCTTTTGGGTGTAAGCGAAGAAGAAGTACCGGCAATGATGCGGGAATTGGTCCTCGGGGGAGCTAATATTTATGAGGTTCGGCCGTTTAAAGCGGCGCTCGAGGAATTATTTATCCAAGCGGTGGAGGGCAAAAATGGGGCAGATAATTAGTTATACCTTAAGGGAAGCGGTGCGCAGGAAAACTCTTTTGGTAATTGTCATTTTAGCGGCGGTTTACCTTGTTCTTTTCGGTACAGGCCTTTATTTTATCAGCGAGAATTTAAAAATTTATAAAAACCCTACTCCTGATCTGGCTTTACAGCATTATATTCTCTTAAATTTTTTCTTTTCCTTTGGCTTGTTTTTCGCCTCCTTTGCAGTAAACGTAATAGCGGTATTTAGTGCGGTTGGGGCGATTTCCGGAGAATTAGAAGCCTGGCTTTTACAGCCGCTACTGGTACGCCCCATAAAAAAATGGGAGGTATTTTTGGGAAAATTTCTTGGCTATGGTCTTTTGGGCATGGTTGCGGCAATGGTTTTAATCTTTGCACTGGTAGCCGAGTTTTACGTTATTACAGGTTTTATCCCCCAAAATGTCTGGCTTGCAGGACTTATCTTAAGCGGCATGCCGCTTATTTTAACGGCGGTGACGTTGACCGGGTCGGTACGGCTGTCGCCGGTGGCTAACGGTTTTTTTGCTTTTACCCTGTATATGGCCTCGCTGGTTGGAGGGATGATGGAACAGGTGGCAAGCTTCTTTCCCGGACAAACGAAAATTTTGCAAGAAATCGGTCTTTTAACCAGTATTATCCTTCCTACCGACGCTATTTACCGCAAAGGGGTGTCGTATATTTTTTCTGGAGTTAGCAACTTTGCCGGACCTTTAGCCTTATTTGGCAGCGCCAATCCCCCAAGCTTATACTTTATCGGCTATACGCTTCTTTACCTGGTGGGAGTGGTAATTCTAGGAATAAATCTTTTTAATAAACGGGAGGCAGCATAGAAAATTTAAAAAATTAAAACTTTTTCAAAGGGGCTTGACAGGTGGTAGTTTCGAATTTAAAATCAAACTCAGTTTATATGAACTAAATAGCGGCGATGACATAGATCGCCTCTTATCAAGAGTGGCGGAGGGACTGGCCCGATGAAGCCCGGCAACCGGCCAAATATTTGGCAATGGTGCCAATTCCTGCGGATGATATTCCGGGAGATAAGAGGAGGAGTAAAAACCCTCTTCTATCCGGAAGAGGGTTATTTTTTTGCAAAAGAGGTGGTAATAGTGATTATTATTAAAAACTTAAGCATCACTTATTCCGGTAAAAGAGATTTAACGGCAGTAGATAACGTCAATTTAGAAATAAAAAAAGGTGAAATCTTTGGCATCATCGGTTTATCCGGTGCAGGAAAATCGTCATTGTTACGGGCAATAAACGGTCTTGTCCGACCTACGGCCGGAGAAGTTTGGGTGGACGGAGTGGAGATTACCGGCCTTAAGGCTAAAGAGCTTTTAAACTTACGCCAGAAAATCGGAATGATCTTTCAGCATTTTAACCTCTTGGATTCCCGTACCGTTTTTGGAAATGTGGCCTTTCCTTTAGAGATAGGGGGTTATCCAAAAGATCAGATTAAAAAACGGGTTATGGAAGTCCTGGAGCTGGTGGGGCTTTTGGATAAAGCGGATAGCTATCCAAGAGAACTTTCCGGCGGACAAAAACAACGGGTGGGGATTGCCCGGGCGATTGCCGCAAACCCGAAAATTCTTCTCTGTGATGAACCCACTTCTGCTTTGGATCCGCAAACTACGGGGCAGATTTTAAAGTTGTTGAGCGAAATTAACCAAAAACTTGGGATTACTATAGTTATTATTACCCATGAAATGCGGGTGATTACCGAAATCTGTGACCGGGTGGCAGTAATGGACAACGGACGGGTGGTAGAAGAAGGGAGAGTTACCGACGTCTTTTTAAACCCCTGGCATCCTATTACCAAAGAGTTTGTCAATACCGTAATAAGTCGTGATTTACCTGAAGAGGTTCTGCTTCAAGCCCGGGATAAAAGAGTTGACCGGGAAGTACTTTTGCTTCGGTTTGCCGGCAATACCGCCGGTGAGCCGGTGGTGTCCAGGATAATTAAAGAAACGGGCGTGGATTTAAGTATTCTTTATGGCAATATCGGTCATTTAAAAGAGGTTCCCTATGGAGTTTTAGCGGTAGAAATTTTTGGTGATGAAAGGAAAAGAGCCCGGGTACGGCAAATTTTAACCGAGCTTTCGGTAAAAATGGAGGTGGTGTAGAAGTGGGATTTTGGCCGGAAATATTAAAGGCTACGTATGAAACTCTTTACATGACAGGGCTAGCCCTTTTTTTTGCAGCGGTAATCGGTATTCCCTTGGGAGTTTTCTTAAATGTTGTTTCAAGCGGTGGGATAATGCCTAGACCTGTAGTTTATAATTTTTTGGGTTCAATAGTAAATGTCTTGCGCTCGGCGCCTTTTGTAATCCTGATGCTGGCGGTTACTCCTATAACCCGCCTCATTGCTGGAACGTCTATCGGTAGCAGTGCAGCGATAGTACCTTTAACGATTGGGGCGGCTCCCTTTGTTGCCCGGTTAATTGAGGCCAATCTCCGGGAAATTGATCCCGGGGTTGTGGAAGCTGCCCGGGCCATGGGGGCTAATACGCGCCAGATTATTTTTAAAGTTCTCCTGCCTGAAGCGCGTAGCGGGATTATCTTAAGCCTGACCAATACGGCTATAGCTATTATTGGTTATTCGGCCATGGCCGGAGCCATTGGTGGCGGGGGGCTGGGAGACCTCGGAGTCCGGTATGGCTACATGCGGTTTCAAACGGATGTGATGCTTATAACTGTGGCTATTTTGGTGGCTCTGGTGGAGATGGTGCAGGCTACGGGCAATTTTTTGGCCCGTAAATATAAAACAAAATAATTAAGGAGGAGGAGTTAAGATGAAAAAAGTTTTGGTAGCTTTAGTGTTAATTTTAACCCTGGGCCTTTTTGGCTGCGGAAGCCAAAAAGCTACAGAAAAAGTTTTAAAAGTTGGGGCGACCCCGGTACCCCATGCGGAAATTTTACGGCAGGTGCAGCCGATTTTAGAAAAGGAAGGCATCAAACTGGAGATTATCGAGTTTACCGACTATGTAAAGCCCAATATCGCTTTGGCGGAAAAAGAGCTGGATGCCAACTATTTTCAGCATGTGCCGTATTTAGAGCAGTTTAACAAAGACCGGGGACTTAACCTTACCTGGACCGTGAAAGTTCACTTTGAGCCGATGGGGCTTTATTCCAAAAAGGTAAAGAGTATTAATGAGTTTAAACCTGGAGCCAAAATAGGTATTCCAAACGATCCTACCAACGGTGGGAGGGCTCTGGCTCTCTTAGAAAAAGCAGGTCTTATAACCTTAAAACCGGGCCTTGGGATTAAAGCAACGGTAAAGGATATAACTTCCAAGAAAGTGGATGTGGTGGAATTAGAAGCAGCCCAGCTGCCGCGGTCCTTAGATGACCTCGATGGGGCGGTAATTAACGGTAACTATGCCCAGGAAGCCAAGCTTTCTCCTAAAGATGCGTTAATTGCCGAAGATGCCAATTCGGAAGCGGCCGAGACTTTTGGCAATGTTTTGGCTGTGCGCAAAGGTGATGAAAATCGCGAAGAAATTAAAAAACTGTCCGAAGCTTTAAAGTCCGAAGAAATCAAGAAATTTATCAATGAAAAGTACAATGGGGCGGTAGTGCCTTTAAATTAATTTTGCATAAAAACCAAAAAAGCCTCCATGCTAATTAAATGGAGGTGATAAAATGCTTATACCTTTTGACCCCTGGCGGGAAATGTTAAATTTTAAAAATCAGATGGAGAGGTTTTTTGAGCGGGGGGATTTTTTCGAACCTTTTACCCCTTCCAGAATTTTTGCTCCCAAGGTAGAAATTTTTGAAGAGGGGGCAGACGTAGTTGTTCGGGCGGAAATACCGGGACTTAATGCCAAAGAAGATCTTGAAGTAATTGTGGAGCCGGAAAGCCTCACCTTAAGAGGCGAGATCCGGGATGAGCGGGAGCACAAACAGGAAAGATTCTACCGAAGTGAACGTTACTACGGCAAATTTTCAAGAACTATCGCTCTACCGGCGGAAGTTGAACCGGATCATGCCCGGGCTTCTTACCAAAATGGTATTTTAGAGGTACGGATGAAAAAATCCGGCAAAAATAATCCCCGGGCTCGCCGCCTGGAAATCCAGTGAATAAAAGGGACGGTTCTATGAGCGTGCTATTTCTACGCATCCTAGAACCGTCCCTTATCTTTTAATAGGTCACAAGTAACGTTCCTTCACCGCCGTGGGTGGCGAGGACCGGACTTAATTCGGATAAAATAATTTTTTTCGGTTTTAGCCGTTCTAACAGTTTTTCTTTTAACAAAAGAGCGTCTTCTAAGGCTCCCGCATGGGTGATGCCGATAATTTTTTCTTCAAAATTTTTGCCGTGTTGCTCGGCAAGTTCAATTAATCGTTGAATAGCCTTTTTTCTTCCCCGAACATTTTCCAAGTGACCGATTTCACCCTCAGGTGTCCTATGAAATATGGGCTTTATATTTAAAAAATTAGCCATTAATTCTTTCATCCGGGAAACCCGTCCGCCTTTGACCAGATTTTCCATAGTTTCCACGGTAAAAAAGAGGCGGTGCTCTTCTTTAAATTTTTCCACCCGGTGTAAAAGTTCTTCCCGTTCACAGCCTTCCTTTAACCACTCCGAAACCCTAAGGGCTAAAATTCCAAGGCCGAGAGAACTTGTTTTAGAATCAATAACCGTAATTTTTTTGCTGATCATTTCTGCTGCTATTTTGGCATTTTGCCAAGTTCCTGAAAGTCGAGAGGATAGCCCTAAAAATACCACCTCACCGGCATTTTCCAAATGATGGACCGCATTTTTAAACGCTTCTAAAAAATGATGGGGTGAAGGTTGACTGGTTTTGGGTAATTCTACATACTCTTTCATCCGCGCTAAAAACTCTTTAGCAGAAATTTCTAAGCGGTCAAAATAACTCTTGCCGTCGGGGAAATTAACGGAAAGAGGAATAATCTCAATTCCCTCTTCTTTTACAATCTCTTCGGGTAAATCTAAGGTACTGTCGGTAAAAATTTTAAACTTGCGCAAATTGTAAAACCTCCAACAAATAATTAATTATCTTAAATATACAAAAAATATCGAAATATGTCAAAAATTATTATCTTATGGCTTTAACCAGAGAATACTTTTGAAAATAAACAACCGTTAAAGCTGAGATAATAAAGGGAATTACCACTAAAAGCTTTAGTGAAAAAGCAAGACTGGTGTAGTCAGCAATGGTACCAGTAAGCATAGCACCCATTCCTCCAAGACCGAACGCCAGACCCATCATCATCCCGGAAACCATTCCGGCGTTTTCCGGAATTAAATTCTGCCCCATCACAATGGTGGCCGGGAACGACATGTTTAAAAGAAAGCCAGTTAAAAGCATACCAAACCAGGAAAGCGGGGGTGGAGTGAAAAACATTATAGCTAAGGTTATTCCGGATAAAAGAAAAGTAGAAAGCAGGGTAAATTTTTCTCCGTGCTTTTCACTGACAAAACCACCCGCTACCACCCCTCCTGTTCCTGCCAAAAGGTAGGCCGAGAGGAGAATACTACTTTGGTTGGCCGAAAGTCCCTGATGCAGAAAATACTGAATAGAATAGTTACCAAGGGCAACTTGCACCCAGGCTCGGCCCCAAACAATTAAATTTAGTAGCAGGAGGCCCAAAAAAGCGCTTTTTATTGTAGCCCGAAAGGAGGGCAGAGCTTCCTTACGCTCTTCGTGGGGCATGGGCAGCTTATGGCTTTTTGTTAGATAAAGAAAGATTAAGGCTAAAAATACGGGCAGGGAAAAAAGAAAAAGCCCTTTTCGTCCTAATACTTCCACTACCGGTACCAGAATTACCGGGGCTAAGGAGTAACCGATATTACCCCAGGTGACATAAAAGGAAACGGCAGTGTTTTTCTTTTCGCTGATGCTGGTAGTGAGCACAGACCCTAAGGGGTGGTAAAGGGCTGAACCGAGGGCTCCTAAAGTAAAAAGGATTAAAACAAGATAAAAATTTTGAAACAGGCCGGTAGCAGTAGTAAGTAAACCCATTACCAAAAGGCTTAATAAAAGATAGGCGCTTTTTCCCCGTTTATCCACTAGGTAGCCCAAATACGGTTGCATTACCGAGCCAGCAAACGAAACTACCGCCACCAAAATCCCCTGGCGGGTGAGGCTTAAGTTTAAATCCCGGGCTAAAAGATACATCGTTGAAGCTAACACATTGGCGTAAAAATCTATCCAGAAATGGCCGAAAGCAATAGCATAGCGAATTTTGCTGTAATTCAAATTCTCTCCCTCCTGTCCAACATTACTATTAAAACACATTTTTTAAAAAGAAAAAACCCCGAAGCGTCAAAACTTCGGGGAAGGAGGGAGGGGGGTTACTGGATATCTATTTTAAATCCTTTTTGGCTACCTTGGGCTTTTTTTAGACGGATATTAAGGATACCATTTTTATATTCGGCACTGGCTTTTGCCGGTTCGACTTCTACTGGCAGGTAGACTACCCGTTCAAAACTTCCGCTAAATCTTTCTTTGCGGTAGTACCGGTCGCTTTTAGCTTCAGTCTCGTCTTGAACTTGACCTTTGAGGATTAAGTAGTCGTTTTGTACGTAAAGCTCTATTTGGTTTTTATCTTCAATACCGGGAAGTTCTGCTTTGACTAATAGTTCTTCGCCTTCATCTAAAATATCAATCCTTGGGAGAGAAAGACTTCGGTTAATAGGGGTAAAGGCTTCGGCAAACCAGCGGTTTAAGTCAAAGATTTCTTTAAAAGGATCAAATCTCATCAACATAGCGACCACCTCCTAGAGGGATTTTTTATTTTAACTATCTTTGACCTTTCCGATAATAATTATTGACCTTTTTTGACCAAAACTCAATGAGTAAATATAGCCATTAAATTGAAAAAACTAACAATATCAACGCATATCTTTAAAAATTAACTTATTACTAAAAATATCTTAAAATTTTTCCGATAAACTCTCTAAGTCAATACCCAATAAAAAAGGCGGCAAACTTGCCGCCTCAAGGGTATATATTAAGTGGCTTTGGGGGCATTGGTTATGACTTTTACAATTCCATAAATACCTATTATTAATAAGATGCCCTGGATTATTAAGTTTTCTAAAGTAGGGTAGAAGCTTATAAAACTTATACTGAAATCGCCCAGTTTGGTTTCTGAAATCCAGCCGATTTCTGCCAGCTCATGGATGCCGTACCCAGCAAATTTTACAGTAAGGTAGTACAAAAGAATTCCGGTGGCCAGGAAGAAGGGGCGGATAGGGACCTTAACCCCGAGTTTGATAATGGCGTAAACCAGGACGGCAAGTCCAAGTACTCCGCTTAAAAGTCCAGTCCAGAACCCTGCAGGGCTTACCTGGTGGTAAAGGGCTGTGTAGAACAACACCGTTTCAAAACCTTCCCGAAATACAGCCAGAAACGCTACCCAGAAAAACGACCAGTAGCTTTTTCTTAAAAGAGCCTGACTGGCAGTATCCTTAATAAACTGCTCCCATTTTTGGGTATTGGCCTTGGAGATAAGCCAGAAACTTACGTAAAAGAGTAGTATTGCCGCAAGGATTGAAGAAAAGCCTTCCAAGGCAGCAGGAGGCAAGATTTTACCAGCGGCTGATAAGAGAAAAAGGGCAACTAAGACACTGCCGAGAGCGCCGGCAAAGGCCCCCAAAATTAAACTTCCCTTAAGGCTTTCTTGCCCGGCTTTTTTAATAAAGGCATAGAGGGCACCAATAATTAGAAAAGCTTCAAAGCCTTCCCGCAGTAGAATTAAAGCGCTGTCAAATATTCCGGTAAAGCCTTCTTTCTTTTCCGCCGAGGGAAAAGCAGATACGAGCTTTTCATAGTATTCAGTTAATTCTTCTAGATTTTTTTCCCCGGCGTATTTAACTATTTTGGGTAGATATTCTTCCGATTCTTCATAAAGTTTGGGGCTTATTTCTTTAATTTCAGCTTCTTCTTTTGTAAAAAACTTTGCTAATTTTCCAGATAACTCCTGAGCTTTTCCCCATTCGCCTTCTTTTGCTTCTTGATGAAGCTTATCAAGCATTTGTTTGTATTCGGCTAGAGGGTCTTCCGCCAAAGCAGTTACGGAAAAGGTTAAAGTAATTAAGGCAAGGACTGCAAGAAAAAAGGAAATTTTTTTAAGCATATTACAACCCCCTTGAAAGTGAAAATCATTTTCAATTAAATTATAAGTAAAATAATCGGATTAGTCAAGAAGGTGAATCGCGTTCAATGGCGAATTTTTGCACCTATCTAAAAAATAAAGAAAAAAGAGGGGGAAAAGGGATGAACGGAGATTTGCTGGAACTTTTACGTAACGATACTTTTTGGAGTTTTATGGGGATGGAGCCCCTGCGGGTGACTCCAAAGGAAGCTGAGCTCAAGATTAGTTTAAAACCGCATCACTTTCAAACTTTTGGGGTGGTGCATGGCGGGGTATTTGCGGCTATTATTGATGCAGCGGTAGGGGCTATGGTGGTAGCTGATATGGCCGAAGAACAAAGAATGGCTACAGTTGAACTCAAAGTAAATTATTTAAAACCCGGACTTGGCGGTGATATTGTGGCTCGTGCCCGTCGGATAAGCAGTGGAAATAGGGTTGTAGTTGGCGAAGTAGAGGTGTATAGTGATAAGCAAGAACTTTTAGCCATTGGTATTGCCACTTATTTAGTGTGGTAAACTAAAACGATGGGGGGCGAGTCTTTTGACTCAAGATGGCCAAGTTTATTTATGCGAGATTTGCGGTAATAAAGTGGAAGTTTTAGAGAGTGGTAAGGGGCAGCTTGTTTGCTGTGGCAAGCCTATGGTTTTGGTTTTACAGGATAAAAAGTAATTCAAACTACCGGGAGTTTCCCGGTTTTTTATTTTTTAAACATTAGAAGTCGATTCATGTCGAGAAAAAAATGAGGATTCATTCAGTAACTGGGTTTAAATATTTAGGTGAGATAAGGTATAATATTTATCGAACAATATAAAAATTCAAAATATTAAAAAAAGAGAGAAAAGTAAAAGGAGGAGAAAAGGGATGGGAGAGCCTGTTTGGCTTAAATCTTATGAGGAAGGAGTTCCACATTCTTTAAATTATCCTGATAAGACAATAGCCCAAATAGTTGATGAGATAGCAGCTAAAATGCCGGGCCACAAAGCTCTTATTTTTTACCAGAAAGAAATAACTTACGGGGAGTTAAAGCTTTATACCGATCTTTTAGCAGCGGCTTTAGCCCGAGATGGGGTTAAGAAAGGCGATCGCGTGGCTTTAATGGCCCCTAATACACCGCAGTATGTGATTACTTATCTTGCAGTACAAAAAATAGGGGCAATTTTGGTTCAGGTAAACCCGATGTACGTGGAAAGGGAGCTATTACACATTTTAAACGATTCTGGGGCAAAAGTTATTGTAGCTATGCGTAACCTCTATTCCCGGATAAAGGCAGTAGAAAGCCAAACAAATTTAGAAAAAATTATCTTATTTGATTTTACTTCCTATGAGGTACCCGAAGGAGCGGTAGATTTTGAAGCTTACGCTAAGTCGGCGTTTGGCCTTGCGGTGGAGACCCCGCTTATAGATTATGTAAATGACCCTGCGGTTTTACAGTACACTGGCGGAACGACAGGGATTGCCAAAGGGGCTACCTTAACCCACCGCAACGTGCTGGCCAATCCCATGCAGGTTACGGCCTGGATGCCTTCCTGTAAATTTGGTAAGGAAGTAGTTTTAGGGGTTCTACCTTTTTTCCATTCTTATGGCATGAGTGTGGCGATGAACTTTTCCCTGATCAATGCAGGAACGCTGGTGCTTTTACCCCGCTTTGAAATTAATGAAGTGATGAACATTATTAAAACTTTTCGGCCTACGGTTTTTCCCGGGGTACCTACTATGTATATAGCAATTAATAATTATCCCAACGACGGGAGCTATGGTATTAACAGCATAAAAGACTGCATCTCCGGCTCAGCTCCTCTCCCCATGGAGGTAGCTTTGAAGTTTGAGGAACTTACCGGAGGGCACTTAGTAGAAGGCTACGGTTTATCCGAGGCTTCACCGGTTACCCATTGTAATCCTTTAGGGGGAAAACGAAAGGTTGGTTCTATTGGTTTGCCTTTTCCCGATACTTTTGCCAAAATTGTTGATCCCGAGGATTATACCCGGGAGTTACCCCCTGGAGAAATTGGGGAGCTGGCAGTAAAAGGGCCGCAGGTGATGAAAGGCTACTGGAATATGCCCGAGGAAACGGCCAGGGTACTAAAAGATGGCTGGCTTTATACCGGGGATATGGCCCGGATGGATGAAGATGGGTATTTTTATATTGTTGACCGGAAAAAAGATATGATTATAGCCAGCGGTTATAATATTTATCCCAGGGAAGTGGAGGAAGTACTGTTTGAGCATCCTAAGATTAAGGAAGCGGTAGTGGTAGGGATACCTGACGAATACCGGGGCGAAACGGTAAAAGCCTATATTGTTTTAAAAGATGGTGAAACAGCTACTGCTGAAGAAATCATCGCCTTTTGTAAAGAAAGGCTGGCGGCCTACAAAGTTCCAAAGAAGATTGAGTTTAGGGCAGAATTACCCAAAACTGCGGTTGGTAAGGTTTTGCGGCGGCAATTAAGAGAAGAAGAATTAGGCCGAAAATGATAAAAAAGGGACAGTCCCTAAAATTACCGTACAAGGATAATTTGGGGACTGTCCCTTATCTATTTATATAAATATCACAAATAGTGGTATTTATTTTTGTTATAGAAAGTTACCGTAGTCACAAAATAGAGCGGAAAAAACGGGGATTTTAAAAATAAGTTCGGGGTGAAGAGAGTAATTTAAGAAGAAATTCAGTGTAAGAATTAATAATTTAAAATAAAACCATAAGTTTATCAAATAATAAACCTAATTGACCATAAATGTTTAAAAAATTATGATTTTAGTAGAAAAGCACGGGAAATACCCGGAATAAAATTGAGAACATAATCACAAGCAGGAGGTGCCGAATTGATGGCCAACGAGGAACAAAAGACTCCTCTTTTGGATCAGTTGGAGGAGGGACGTTGGCCCAGCTTTGTCAAGGAAATTAAAAAAGCTGCGGCCAAAAACAAAAAAGCCGAAGCGCTGTTAGGCCAGCTGGAGCTTTCTTATACGGAAAAGAAAGTTCACTGGAAACACGGCGGAATTGTGGGGGTAAAAGGTTACGGTGGCGGAGTAATTGGCCGTTACTCTGATTTACCAGAGCAGTTTCCCGATGCAGCGGAATTTCACACTATTCGGGTAAACCAGCCGGCAGGGTGGTTCTACACTACCGAGGCTTTGCGCAAGCTTTGCGACATCTGGGAAAAGTATGGCAGCGGTTTAACTAACTTCCATGGTACGACCGGGGATGCAATTCTGCTGGGTATCGATACTGATAAACTGCAGGCTTGCTTTGATGAACTGGCAGAGGCCGGCTTTGACCTGGGAGGCTCCGGTTCAGACCTTAGGACTCCAAGCTGTTGCGTGGGACCTGCCCGTTGCGAGTTTGCTTGCTTTGACACTCTGGATGTTTGCCATGAAATTACCATGGAGTTTCAAAATGAACTTCACCGACCAATGTGGCCCTATAAGTTTAAGATAAAGATTGCTGGTTGTCCCAACGACTGCGTGGCTTCTATTGCCCGGGCTGACCTTTCGGTCATCGGTACCTGGAGGGATGCTATCAGGGTAGATCAGGAGGAAGTAAGAGCATACGTAGAATCGGGATTTGATATCCAGGGGATGGTGGTGGATAAGTGCCCGAAAAAAGCGGTGAAATTTAATGCCGAAACCCGGGAAATTTTTATTGATAATGAGACCTGTACTCGCTGCATGCATTGTATTAACGAAATGCCCAAGGCTTTGAGAGTTGGAAAAGAAGGCGGAGCAACATTATTAATAGGTGCCAAAGCTCCAATTGTTAAGTCGGCTTTTATGTCGTGGGTTATCATACCCTTTATGGAAATGAAACCGCCGTATACCGAACTGAAGGATTTCGTTAGGACCATTACCGATTGGTGGGATGAAAACGGCAAGACCCGGGAGCGGATTGGTGAAACCATTTACCGCCTAGGTATGCCAAAATTTTTACGGGATACCGGGATTAAACCGGTACCGCAAATGGTCACAGCTCCTCGTGCTAACCCCTATTACTTCTGGTATCCCGAGGAGGTGAAGTAAAATGGCAAGAACCGATTTTGGACCTCCCCATTACAGTACCCTTATTCCCGATATTATCAAGGAAAATTATGGTAAATGGTTATATCACGAACAGATCCGTCCGGGGGTTTTAAAGCACGTTTCGGAAACCGGTGCCGAGCTTTATACCGTTAGAGTTGGATCGCCAAGACTTGCCAGCATCGATTTTATCCGGGAAATTTGCGAAATTGCCGATAAATACAGCAAAGGGCATTTAAGGTTTACCAGCCGCCACAATATTGAATTTTTGCTGGATGATCAAGAATTGGTTGAACCCCTTTTACAAGAACTTGCCCAAAGAGGCTTACCGGTGGGAGGGACCGGGCATTCCGTATCCAATATTGTGCATACTCAAGGCTGGGTGCACTGCCATTCTTCAGCTACCGATGCTTCCGGTTTAGTAAAAAGCTTAATGGATGGGCTTTACGACTACTTTGTGGAAAACAAGCTCCCCAACATGGTGCGAATTGCCGTTGCCTGTTGTCTTAATATGTGCGGAGCCGTGCACTGTTCGGATATTGCAATCGTGGGGATACACCGTAAACCGCCTCGAATTGACCACGAAAAGGTTTCAAAGGTCTCGGAGATTCCGTCGGTTATTCAAAGCTGCCCAACCGGCGCTATTAAACCAAATCCCAAGCTAAAATCGGTAGACGTAAACCCAGACAAGTGTATGTACTGCGGTAACTGCTATACCGTTTGTCCGGCTATGCCAATTGCCGACCCGGAAAACGACGGAGTAGCCATCTTTGTGGGCGGTAAAGTTTCCAATGCCCGGACGGCTCCGAAGTTTTCGCGGCTGGCGATACCGTATCTTCCCAATAACCCGCCCCGGTGGACGGAGACGGTGGAGGCAGTAAAACATCTTTTGGAAGTGTATGCTAAAAACGCTCTGCCGGGAGAACGTTACGGTGAGTGGATCGAGCGGATTGGCTGGGAGCGGTTCTTTAAGTTAACGGGGCTTCCATTTACTGAAAAGCATATTGATGACTTTATCTTTGCGCCGACTACCTTTAGAACTACTACTCAGTTTAACTGGTAAGGGGGTCGGTAAAGTGGAAGAGTTAAAGCAAAAAATAATTGATTATCTAAAAACGATAGAAAAGGCAAAAAACAAAGAAGTGGCTCAAGCTTTAGGAGTTTCCAAGGCAGAAGTAGATAAAGCAGTTACCGAATTAGCCAAGGAAGATAAAATCGAGTTTCTTTATCTCGGGACTTCTTATATTAAGTTAAAAGTTTAGCACCTCTAACCTCTTCTCCTCTGCCCTGGGCCGCCCGCCCTGGGCGGCCCATAGAAATCATGCAAAGGATGAAGTCTATGCCTGGTTTTGTGTACCTGGTGGGGGCCGGACCTGGAGATCCGGAGCTTATAACTGTAAAAGGTTTAAACCTTATAAAAAAAGCGGATGTTATAGTCTACGACCGCTTGGTAAATCCCCTGCTCTTAACCTATGCCCGAGAAGATGCGGAACTTATTTTTGCCGGAAAAGCTCCGAATCATCATGAATACCTCCAGGAAGAGATTAACAAGCTTTTAGTGGAAAAAGCCCTGGCGGGCAAAACTGTAGTGCGTTTAAAAGGCGGTGATCCCTTTGTTTTCGGACGGGGGGGTGAAGAAGCCTTAGTGCTTGTCCGGCATGGTATTTCTTTTGAGGTGGTGCCGGGAATAACATCGGCTGTTGCCGTTCCGGCCTATGCAGGGATTCCGGTAACCCATCGGGAAGTAGCAGCTTCTTTTTGCGTAATAACCGGTAATGAGGACCCAAATAAAAAAGAAAGTCAAATTAACTGGGAAAAAGTGGCTTTGGCGACGGATACGCTGGTAGTGTTAATGGGAATGAAAAATTTACCTCAAATAGTAGCCAACCTACTGAAGTATGGCCGCTCTCCCCAAACACCCGTTGCGGTAATCAGGCTTGGGACCCGAGCAGAGCAGACGACAGTTACTGGGTGTCTTCAAGATATTGAAGAAAAGGTAAAAAAGGCTAACTTAAAACACCCGGTAGTTATTGTGGTGGGGGAGACGGTTAAACTTCGGGATCAACTTAACTGGTTTGAGACAAAAAAGTTAAAGACTGAAGGTGTAATACGATGAATACCCAAAAAGCAGTGGAGTTTTTAAAAGGCAGGTTAAATAAAAAATTAATTGCCAGCTTAGAAGTGTGTGCGCACTGTGGCATTTGCAAAGACAGCTGCCACTATTATCGAGCGACTAAGGATCCCGTCCATACGCCGGCCTATAAAGCGGAAAAACTTAGGAAAATTTACCGGCGGTATTTTACCCCGACTGGAAAATTATTGCCCGGCCTGGTGGGAGCGCAGGATTTTGATGAGGAATACGCCCGGGAGTTAAAGGATATTGCCTTTGGTAGCTGTACCATGTGCCGGCGGTGTACCATAAACTGTCCCATGGGTATAGATACCGGGTTAATTGTCAGAACAGCCCGGGCCATGCTGGCAGCAATTAACATGGTACCCCAGAGCTTGAAGGCGGGAGTAGACCTGACTATTGAGTCCGGGAATAATATGGGGGTTACCCGGGAGGAGTTTTTAGAAACAATAGAGTGGCTGGAAGAACAGCTTCAGGACGAGCTTGGGGACTCCAAGGCGAAAATCCCGGTGGATAAAAGGGGTGCCCGGGTGTTGTACATGACGATACCCCTGGAAGTTAAGGTTTATCCTCTTTCCTTTATTGCTCTGGCAAAAATCTTCTATGCTGCCAGGGAAGATTGGACCGTTTCCAGCAAAATGTTTGATGCTACTAATTTGGCATTGTTCTCCGGTGAAGACGAATTGGCAAGGCTTCATGCCCAAAGGCTTAGAGATGCCACTGTAGAGCTTGGGGTAAAGGTACTGGCGATGACCGAATGTGGACATGGCTTTAGGGCCATGCGCTGGGAAGCGGAAAACTGGCTGGGCGAAAAATTCCCCTTTGAGGTAAAGCATGTGGTGGAATTGATCCATGAGTATATTATGTCCGGCCGAATAAAACTTGAACCAGCGCGGAATAACAAGCCGGTAACCTACCATGACCCGTGCAATTTAGCTAGAAACGGTGGTATTTATAAGGAGCCAAGAGAAATCTTAGCAAGGGTAGTCACTGATTTTAGAGAAATGAGCCCAAACGGGGTGGAAAACCTCTGTTGCGGTGGTGGTGGAGGGATGCTGGCCATGACCGATTATGCTAAATCCAGGATAGCAGCGGGTAAACCCAAAGCAGACCAAATAATGGCTACCGGAGCTAAAGAGGTGGTTGCACCCTGCCACAACTGCCTGGTTCAGTTGCAGGATCTTAAAAAACATTACAAAATTCCTGCAAATATTACTGCTTTGTCGGAAGTCGTTGCTAACGCCCTGGTGTTACCCGGGGATGAGAATAAGTAAATAAAAATTTAGAGGAGTGAAAGGGATGTTTATGGTTAATGTCGATCTCGATAAATGCAGCGGTTGCGGTTCCTGTGCAGAGGCCTGTCCGGCAAGATTGTTTGAATTAAAGGGCGATAAGGTGGAAATAGTTTCGGATCCCTCGGAGTGTATGGGTTGTGAAACCTGCACTACTTCCTGCCCGACCGGGGCCGTTACCATTCAAGAACTTTAATAGGGGGAAGAACCCTTGAAACATTTTGTTGCTGGAGTACTTCCTTATCTGACATTTTTAATACTGGTATTTGGGCTTATTTACCGGATAAGAGGTTGGTATGCCTCAAAAGTGAAGTATCAATTAAACCTTTTTCCGGTACCCAGTACGCCTTCAGGCGAAGTCCTTAAAGAAATCCTTTTCTTTAAAACCCTGTATCGCTTTGAGCGCCCGCTATGGGTGATGTCCTACGGATTTCACCTGGGGATATTCTTGATAGTTATCGGGCATATAGCCGGGATAGCCTTTGCCGGGCACCAGTTTACGCTGTTAGGCGCAACTCCGGAACAGAGCGAAAAGCTATCCTTTGCCTTTGGCATGCTTGCCGGCACCCTGGCCTTTTTTGGAGCATTAGCCCTTCTTTTAAGGCGGCTCTCCGGCCAGGTTAAACAAGTTTCCGATCCGTGGGATTATCTTGATATACTATTAATTTTAACAATTGTTACCACCGGCAATGCCATGCGGACACTGGCGCCGGTAGAGCTTTTTACCATAAAAAAATATTTTGCCGATTTATTTAGCTTAAGACCAATTAACTATGATCTTCCCGGGGCTTTTATCCTCCATTATTTCTTTGGACAAATCTTATTAATGTACCTTCCTTTTTCTAAACTATTACACCTGGCGGGAGGGCTTATTAATAAAGCAATTACCTTAACCGGTGACGGCAAGACAAAGCTTATTTGGCTTTCGAAAGGGGGAGGCAAATAAGATGAATGCTCCGCAGAAAGCAAAAGACCTCGCCCCGCTACCCTATCGCCTTTTGGATGACGAGGAAAAGGTGCGAAAATTGGTGGCTTTAATTCGAGAAAAAGCCGCCGAGAGCCGAATGTTTAAACTTGCTATGGAATGTTGTACCAAATGCGGTGCGTGCATAAATGCCTGTCACTCGTACCTGGGAACTGAGGATCCTTATAATATACCGACCAAACGAGCCGATTTAGTGCGAAGTGTTTATAAGCAGGAAGTAATGCCACTATCAGGGGTTTTAGGGAAAGTGGCCGGGGGCATTGGGGTTAGTCCGGAGCTTCTGGAAAAATGGTTTACTTATTTTTACCAGTGTAACCAGTGCCGACGGTGTGCTCTGGTCTGCCCCTTTGGGATTGATACCGCTGAAGTTACGATAATGGCGAGGCAAATATTGGCAGAACTGGGGATGGTGCCGCGATTTACTGTTGGTATTGTCAAAAATATGGCCAATACCGGCAACAACATGGGGATTACCAAACCGGCCCTGTTAGATAGCTCTGAATTCCTTGAAGAAGAAATGTACGAAGAGACGGGTATAAAAATCCGCATTCCGGTTGATGAAGAGGCGGATGTTATGTATGTACCTTCTTCAGCGGACTTTTTTGTCAATACCAATACGATGATTGGTGTGGCCAAAATGTATCATGCAGCCGGTATCAAGTGGACTATTCCCAGTGAAATAATTGAAGCAGCTAACTTTGGCCTTTTCTTTGACGAAAAAGTGATGAAAGAGCACAATCGACGACTTTTAGATTGTGCCAAAAAATTAAAAGCTAAAAAGATTGTTCAGGGTGAATGCGGCCACGGCTGGCGGGCTGCCCGAATGTATACTGAAGGGTTAAACGGCCCTGTTGACGTGGAAATTCGCCATATTCATGAAGAAGCAGCGTATTTTATTGCCAAAGGGATTATAAAAGTTGATCCGGAGAAAAATGGCGATGTGATATACACCTACCACGACCCCTGTAATTTAGCCCGGGCAGGGGATATTATTGAGGAACCGCGCTTTATCCTGCGCCATGTAGTTAAAAATTTCGTGGAAATGACTCCAAACCGGGAGGAAAACTTCTGCTGCGGTGCCGGTTCCGGGCTCTTAATGGAAGAAATAATGGAAACTCGGATGAAGCTTGGTAAGATTAAAGCCGAACAGGTGAAAAAGACCGGCGCTGGCTATGTAGTAGCTCCCTGTTCCATTTGCAAAGCCCAATTACCACTGGTGTTTGAGTATTACAAGCTACCGGTGGAAATGTCGGGACTTATGGATTTGGTTGGAAAAGCAATTATTTTATAAAAAAATTTTAAGGGAGGTAGATGAAAATGGCACAAATTGAAATTGACGGCTTAGTTTTAAATGTGGACGAGGATGGGTTTATTGAAGACCCCTCTATCTGGAATGAGGAGATTGCTAAAGCTTTAGCCAAAACAGAAGACGTGCCGGAACTTACCGAAGATCATTGGAAAGTGATTAACTACATCCGTAACTATTATCTTCAGTACCAAATCGCTCCAATGATTAGAAAGCTCTGCAAAGATACTGGTTTTAGCTTAAAAGAAATTTATGAACTTTTCCCATCTGGTCCCGCTAAAGGCGCCTGTAAAATTGCTGGGCTTCCCAAACCTACGGGGTGCGTGTAAATGAAAACCTTTTTAACAGTGACGTGTTTAGTATCGATAGTGGGTATTATTGGTAAAATAGCTGGGCTTGTTAAAGCCAATCCCCCTCGGGACTTAGCTTGCCCCCGAGGGGATAGTTCCTATGGTGTATTTTACGCTCTTACCCTGGGAATGGCCCCCTGGGCAAAAGAAAGCACCCGCATCCATTTAATTCCATATTTGCGGGGAGTAGTCTTTCATCTGGGGATCTTTGCTTCCTTTATCACCCTTATCTTAGCTGTTTTAGGAGTAGATTTTACCGGTTTTGTTAGGGATGTTTTGTTAGTCTTAACTGGTTTTGGGCTTTTGGCCGGAATTGTTGGGATATTAGAGCGGTTGGCTAAGGCGGAAATGCAGAAGTTAAATACTCTCGATGATTATTTTTCGGTTTTACTGGTAACCTTGTTTGTTGCTGGAGCTTTTGCCTATGTTTTAAACTTTCACGGTCAAAGCTGGTTTTACTTGGTAACAGGGTTAATGTTTTTGTATTTACCCTTTAGTAAAATAACCCACTTTATTTACTTTTTTGCCAGCCGCTACTTTTTCGGCTTTGAGTTTGGTAAAAGGGGTGTTATAAAGCATTAGGGTTTTCCCTAATGCTTTATAAAAAAACAAAAATGTGAAAGTAAACACAAATAACAAGAAAAGAGTGGTTTTAAGACCCATAGCTCAAGGGTTTCAGCAAATAAGCCCATAAGGAAAATTTATAATGAAAAGGGGGAGGGTTATATAATGGGTGAAAAAAGTCAAAACTTATCCTGGTTGCCAAAGAAGGAAGCGTTGCCCGGAATCATTGTATGTGCTGTGATTGCAGCTTTGGCTTATCTCACCAATACTTTTGTTTACGGTAAAATCAGTCCTTTAATGTATGCTTTTCTCTATTCAATTATTTTAGGTAATGTAATTAAACTACCTAAATCGTTTAGTGCGGGCATTCTCTGGTGCTCAAGTAGCTGGCTACGATTTTCTATAGCCATGCTGGGTTTGACAATTAGCGCTTTGGCATGGTTGCAATTAGGTATTGTGGGAGTAATTCAAGTGCTTATTGTAATTGCTTTTGCGCTCTTTTTTGGAGTTTGGTTTGGGCGTAAGATGGGTTTAAGTCCTGAGTTGTCTATTTTAATGGGAGCTGGATGTTCCATCTGTGGTGCTACGGCAATTGCAGCTGTTGGACCGGTTATTAAAGCAAAGGACGAAGAACTAGGTATTGCCGTAGCAGCGGTTACTGTCTTTGGGTTAATAGCCATGATCCTTTATCCATTTTTGTTTCAGTCTACTGCTTTAGGTGATTTCTTGCATAAATCCCAGATTGCTTTTGGTATGTGGGCAGGCACTGGAATTCATGAGACGGCCCAGGTCATTCCAGCGGGTGCCCAGGTAGGGGAAAAAGCTGCGGCCATGGCTTTAGTTGCCAAGTCAGTCCGTATTTTTTCTATAGGGCCTGTTGTCTTGTTATGTGCTTATATTTTTAACCGGATTAAAGGTAGCAATGCTGCGGGAACGAAACAAGTGCGGTTGGGTATTCCTTCTTTTGCGATATTTTTCGTCTTATTCAGTTTAATTAATTCCCTGCTTCTTTACCTTCCTTCCACCAAGACGGCATGGAAGGATTTTTACACCGCCGTCCATTATGCTGATGTAATAAAAGTGTTCTTGGCGGTGGCTTTTGCGGGCGTTGGATTTAAGGTTCATTACAGCTCTATTCAAAAATTGGGGGTTAAATCATTTGTGGTCGGCATGATAGTCTCGGTTGCGGTAGGGGTACTGGCTTTGTTGTTAGTTAAGTTTATTTATATGCCCTATAGCGGTATTTAACATATTGCAAGTTATGGTAGCGAGGCAAAAAAGGATGGGGCTGCTAATACGCAGCCCTCATTTACCCTTTTTAAAGGATGGGGAGAAGATAATGAACCAAAGTGGTTTTGTAGTAGCTGCGGCAAGTGGAAGAAGCGGAAAAACTACAATTACTTTAGGGATATTACGAGCACTTGCTAAAAGAGGAATTAAAGTGCAACCGTTTAAAAAAGGTCCGGATTATATAGACTCAGGGTGGCATACTTTGGCGGCAGGAGAGCAGAGCCGAAACCTGGATCTTTTTTTACACGGCCGGGATGAAGTGGTTAGACATTATGAGCGTTATGCTAAGACTAGTATGCTTTCGGTAGTGGAAGGAAATATGGGGATTTTTGATGGTGTTGATGTTATAGGGTCAAACAGCACCGCAGAACTGGCAAAATTGTTAAATTTACCGGTGCTGCTGGTGGTAGATGCGACTAGAACTACCAGAACGTTGGCGGCAGTTGTTCGGGGGTTAATGGAGTTCGACCGGGATTTAAAAATTTTAGGCGTAGTGTTTAATAAAGTGGGTAGCCGGCGCCAGATTAAGCTTTTAGAAGAGGTGTTTAGCTACTACTGCCCAATTAAGATTTTAGGTTATATGCCCAAAATCAAAGAAAAAGGCGCAATATTGGAACGTCATCTTGGGCTTATTACTTGTGGAGAAGTCGAGGCTTCTCATGAACTTTTAGAATATTTAGCCCAGATAGTAGAGGAACACATTGACTTAGAACCGCTCGTTAGTTTGGCAAACTTTAAGATCGAAACCATTGATCAAAGCACTACTGGTACGGGTGAAGTTAAAATTGGGGTTTTTAAAAATGAAGCGTTTTGCTTTTATTACCCCGAAAATTTGGAATTGTTAGAAAAAGCTGGTGCCAAACTTATTTTTATAAATCCTTTTTCCGAGGAGTTGCCAGAGGATTTGGGAGGGTTATATATCGGAGGCGGTTTTCCGGAGCTTTACCTGGAAAAACTTGCCCGTAATACAAAACTTTTAAATCAGGTAAAAAAATATTCCCAAAAAGGCATGCCGGTTTATGCTGAATGCGGTGGTCTTATGTATTTATGTGATAAAATAGTTTTTAAAGGAAGCACCCATTATATGGCAGGCGTAATTCCGGCGGAATGCCAGATGACACCTAAGCCCCAGGGGCATGGTTATACCGAGGGAGAAATTATCATGAAAAACCCGTATTTTCCGCTGGGATACCGGTTAAAGGGACATGAATTTCATTATTCAAAACTTAGCCTCTATATGGAATTAACCTTTGGCTTAAACCTTCAAAGGGGTTATGGGATAATTAAAGGTCTAGATGGCTTTTGCTATAAAAACCTGTTTGCAGCATACACTCATTTTCACGCCTTAACTTATCCCCAGTGGGCAGAAAATTTTGTTAAAGTAGCTAAAAACTACCGGTTAAAAGGTGGGGGGAATAATGCTTCATTCGCAGCTTGTAATTTTTAAAGTGGTAGCTGAAACCAAAAATATTTCCACAGCCGCCAAAAGGCTTCACATGAGCCAGCCGGCAATTAGCTTGCAGATCCAGGCCTTGGAAAACGAGGTAGGTGTAAAGCTATTTGAGCGCTCCAATAAAGGGGTGCGCCTAACCGAGGCTGGACAAGTTTTTTACCAAAAAGTTCAGGACATTATAGATAGAATCCATGAAGCTTATGAACTGGCCAGAGATGCTGGTGGGGAAAAGAAAGGAAAACTTTATATTGGAGCTACGTTGACCATTGGCGAATATGTGCTGCCTAAGCTTTTAGCTTATTTTTATAAACTTTATCCGGAGATTGAGATGCGGGTGAAGATTGCCAACACCGATACCATTTATCATGACTTAGTGGAAAAAAACATTGATATTGGACTTATTGAGGGACCCATTGATGATGAGGAGCTTAAGGTGGAAAAGTTTTGGGAAGATGAGCTGGTGGTGGTAGTTCCCTACCACCATCTTTGGGGAAGTAAAGAGCGACTACCTGTGGCGGAGTTGATTAAAGAGCGGCTAATTTTGCGGGAGGAAGGGTCGGGAACAAGAAAAGTGCTGGAAATGGCCTTAAAGGAGCTGGGACTTGATATTAATGACTTAAACGTTACCATGGAGTTTAGCAGTACTCAAGCTATCAAGGAAGTTGTAGCAGCAGGGTTAGGGGTGACGATTGTTTCCGAGCTTACCGTGCGGCGGGATTGTGATTTGAAAATGTTTAAAAAACTAAGCCTGTTGGAAGCACCAATTAGAAGAAACCTATCCTTTGTTTTGACAAAAAGTTCTGCCCATGAGAAGCAAAAACAGCTATTCATAAACCTTTTAAGGAACAATGAACTTGTCGCCAAACTTATAAGCCAGGACCCTTGCGATTATGTACATCCGGTATAACCTCCCGCTTTTTATACTTAAAAGGAAAATTTAGAACTTTAATTAGAGTTAAATTGAAAAAATAAACTAGTCGGGGTTGGGCCCGACTTTTTTTGTGCAGGAAATTACCAAAAAGCGCGGAATTAAATAATAAATTAAGAGCAAAGCATAAAAGTCTGTCCCTAAGGAGGAGAAACGATGAAGGTATGTGCGGCAAGATGCAGTAGT
The DNA here is from genome assembly GCF_001950255.1 of Carboxydothermus pertinax. Taxonomy (NCBI): domain Bacteria; kingdom Bacillati; phylum Bacillota; class Clostridia; order Thermoanaerobacterales; family Thermoanaerobacteraceae; genus Carboxydothermus; species Carboxydothermus pertinax. The sequence continues at coordinate 24,852 of NZ_BDJK01000036.1, read as the reverse complement.
TATCATTACCCGGAGATAGAAGCGGCAGTTAACGAGGTATTTTCCGAATTTGGCGGAATTGGGGCGTTTATTAAGCCCGGGGAGCGGGTCTTGATTAAGCCCAATATGCTGGAAGGGTTGCCGCCGGAGCGAGCGGTTACTACCCATCCGGAAGTTGTGCGGGCGGTAGTTCGCCATGTAAAAAAAGCCGGGGCTATTCCGCTGGTGGGGGATTCGCCGGGGACGGGGAATACCGAACGGGTTGCGGGAAGATGCGGGATTGCCCAGGTGTGCCAGGAAGAGGGGATAGAGCTTTTACCTTTTGCCGAGGCGAAAGATTATTCCTACCCCGAAGGTCGAACCATTAAAAGGTTTACACTGGCCAGGGAACTTTCCGAAGTAGATAAGGTTATATCGGTAGCTAAAATGAAAACTCATTCGTTTATGGGGATAACCGGTGGCATAAAAAATTTATTTGGCTTTAATGTTGCGACTACTAAGGCTCAATATCATTTGCGGATGCAAAAAAGGGATGATTTTGCGGCAATGCTAACGGATCTTGCCTTATTTATTAAACCGGTTTTCTTTTTGGTAGATGGAGTAGTAGGGATGGAAGGAAATGGGCCAAGAAACGGGAAACCCAAAAAGGCCGGGGTAATTTTAGGCGGTGACAATGGTTTTGCCGTAGATATGGTTATGACGAAGATGATGGGGTTTGAGGCGGATAAGATGCCGGTGGCAAGGACTGCTCTGGCCTGGGGGGTAGTGGCGCCGTTAAAGGAAATAGACGTTACCGGTAGCGGCAAAGATTTAACATTTAATTTTACACCTCCTGATAATATTGAATCGCTGGACGGACGGATTCCTTCGTTTTTAGTCCGAATCTTCCAAAATCAGTTTACGGCACGACCGGTAATGAATAATAACTGTACCGGCTGTGGCCGTTGTGCCCGGCACTGTCCACCAAAGGCCATAAAAATCGAGAATCGACGGGCGGTGGTGGATTACGAAAAGTGTATTCGCTGTTATTGCTGCCAGGAACTCTGCCCGGCCAATGCGGTTGAGTTAAAAGAAGGCTTTTTAATGCGGCTGTTTTCCAGGAAAAAGTAATAAAAACCCTCCCTTTCCGGAAAAAATAAAAAGAAAACGGGAGGCGGTTTTATGGATTATGACGACCGGGTGCATAACCTGATGGATAGCTTTAAGCAGGGCCTCATCAACCGAGAATCGGCGGTGCACATGTTATCCGAGTATTATGGTAATGAAATGGCCGATGAGATTTTAAAAAATTATTTTCAGTCCTGGGAAAATTTTATCAAAATGGAGGAGTAAGGAGAAAGCCGCAGATGCCAAAACCTCTGCGGCTTTTTGTTTACTGTAGGGCGGGCTTAAGACTGCATCTTATGCCTGCAGGGGTTTTACTGCCAACCTCAAACCTCTAAACCGGCCCTACAATACTTTATTTTCCTTTAAAACTTTAAGAGCCTGGCTTAAGTCGTCCGGGGCCACAAGGACGATAGGACCGGTGCAACCCATGCCGGTTTCGGCATAAATACCGTGTTGCCATAACAGCTTCTGGACATTTTCCAATTCTAAAACATCAATTCCGGCAATTTCTTTAGCAACCGGTTTTTTGGGTGGCATTTTTACCTCTTCTACTGCTTCGTTTTTCTCTACAGGTTTTACTAAATCAAGCAGTCCTGCTTTTTTAGCAGCTGCAATTTCTGCCTGAGCAACTTCTACAAGTCTACCCTGGGCCATGGCGGCGGCGTATTCAATAGCACCGGCAATTACCGGGGCGCCTGAAGCCCGGGAAATGATATTAATTATTTTGTTAAAGCCTTCTCCAATTCCCGGACCGTAGCCGTAGCCTAAAGCCTCGTAACTTCCACCGGTGGTGTAGGCGGAGAAGATTTTAATTAAGAGGTTGCCGGTTAAGCTATCGCAAACCATGACGTCGGGAGTACCGGCTAAAAGGTCATTGCCTCGCATGACTACTCCGCCATCTACCCGTTTAGATTCACTAAAAGCAATGGAGTAGCCTCGGTTTTGCAGTTCTTTTAAAATTCTTTCTACCTGCCGGGCACCGTCAACATTTAATATGCCAACCGTTGGATTTTTAATTCCGTAAGCTTTAGCTGCGGCAATGCCGTAAAGGGCGTTTTTAACCATACCTTCTACTCTATCGGGAGAAGAGGTGCCGGTAGTAGTGGCAATAAACATTTTCCGACCCCGGGCTGGGGTAACCACTAGGCCTACGGTGGAAGTACCGATGGGGAAGTTATAATGCATGGTAACAGCTGCTGTAAGCTCGCCAGCATCTAGCATCTTTTCCATGACCTTGTGGCTTTCCTTCTCTTCGCTTACAACTACTTTAGTAAGATTGGTTTCCGCGTCTTCTGGACCAATAACCACCACTTCAACTCCGGGAAGATTTTGGGCGGCCATTTCGGCACCTTTTAACACTTCAAGCACCCCGTGTTCACTGCCCAGAAGGGTGATACCTACCCGGATGTTTTTAAGAGCCCGCCCGGTGGCTATAACTTCCGCCGCTTCATTTAACACTTCCGCAATTAATTTTTTTACCTGCTCCATTTATTTGTACCCCCTTAGGAAAGAAGGCCTTTAGCCATTTCCCGTAAATACTCCGCGACCATTTCCCGAACGGTTTCCTTAGTAAAGTCGGTAGTTTTTTCGACCTTACCGGGGTTCTTCTCAATTAAAAGCGACAAACCGTCAAACAGGTTGGTCATTCGGGCCAGGAATAAACTACCTTTACCGATAACCATAGCCGAAGAAATCTTACCTTCTAAGAGTGCATCTCTAAAGAACCCAAGGGCCGGGACTCCGGAAGGAATGTGACCTTGAGTGGGAGCAAAGCCGGGTAATCCGTGTTTTTCCACGAACTTGGGTATATCGGCCCGGCCAATCTCTCCGGCCATAACCGCCAGAGCGCCAATCATCTTGTAGTTTGCTTCCGGTACGTTGCCGGCGCCGGCCGGTTCGGTAAGTTCGGGGTTTTGCATTTCTACGGAATAGTAGTCAATTTCGGTAATCTTCCGTCCAAGCTTTGCCAGGGGTTCGGAAACCAAGGCTTTCATTACCTGTTGCGGAGAAGCGCCGCTACCGATATTGTGTTTTCCGATAACGTCTAAACGAATGATGGGATTTACGCCGTCGTTTTCCGAGACTAACACCGCAAAAGCTCCCAGCATGTCTTCTAAAACCGGCATTCCTTTGTTGACGTGGTCCTTGCCGTTCATTCCGAGTTTGGCAACGGCACCGCCACCCACCACGATGACGTTTTTAAAAGTGCCGGCTTCAATTAAGGAGGCAGCGTGTAAGAGAGCATGGGTAGGGCCAGCGCAAAAGCCGCGCACGTCGGAGCCGTTGGCGTTTACCAAACCGGCAATTTCACCAATAGCTTTAGCAAAGTTACCGCCACCTCTTTGGTTCATGTCACCGCAGGCTTCTTCGGAACATTCAATAATGTAATCTACTTTCGCTGGATTAATTCCGGTATTGGCTAAAAGATGGAGGACTGCTAAAATACCCGATGCTTTTACCACAAGGTTTTCTAACATAATATGGGCCGATAAGTTTTCGTCAATTTCATGGGCCTGCCGCACGCAACCTACTAGTTTTTGCCCAAGGTACAGTCCTTCAGCAGTATGGGAGGCTACTAACTTTTCAATTTCTCCCGGGGGTTTGGCGTTTGTAAGGCGGGCAAGCAGTTGTTCGTTTATTAGCTTATGTTTGGCAAGTTTTTCTTTGACTTCTTCCTGAAAACTTTCTTCCAGGATAACGAGGTCAAAGGCGTCGGCTATTTTTAAGAGTCCGTAAAATTCGTCTTCCGGCATGATTTCGCCGTACTTACCAAAACGAGAAGTTTCATTAATGGGGTTTGTGTACCAGGGGCGGGGAATGGTTTTTAACTCCTCAAGACCGATATTACCGATGTAAGCCTGGTTTGGGGCGTAAGCTAAAGCATCGTTATACTTCCGTAAATGTTCGGGAAGGTTTTTCAGGTATTCCGAATCGGGGTTTTTTAGCCTTTCAACCGTCTGGGTGGTTCCGTTGTGGTATAAGATGTTAGGAGCATGAATGAGGCACTGGCCAACACCTTTTAAGACTGGCATAATTATAACCTCCGTTTGTCAAAATTATTTTTATATCTTAAGCCCAGATAATGGGCTTGTTTTCTAAATTTGGGGAGCAGGCTAAAGACCCGCTCCCGAGATTTTTTATTCAAATACCGTTTGTCCTTCCACTTCGGTGGTAAGAGCCCTTAATGCTTTTTCCACAAGTTTTCTTCTTAAAGCTTTTTCCTCATCTGCTGGAAGGGTAGGGTTGCCCAGAGGATGCGGAATTGCTATTGTTGGGACTATCCGGTTAGCACCCACGGTTTTACTGATGGGAACGATGGTGCACATGTGAACTACGGGAATACCGGCCCGTTCAATTTCCTTGACCATCGCTGCACCGCAGCGAGTGCAGGTACCTCAGGTGGAGGTAAGAATGACCGCATCTACTCCGGAAGCTTTTAAATCAGCAGCAATGGCCTGACCGAATTTAGCAGCATTGGCCACAGAAGTACCGTTACCAACGGTAGCATAGTAGTAATCGTGCAGCTTTCCGATTTTGCCTTCTGCTTCTATTTCCCTTAAAACGTCGACCGGTAAAACTCTGTCGGCGTCTTGATTGGCGTAAACCGGATCATAGCCGCCATGGGCGGTCTCAAAGGTATCGCTGGTTAAATTTTTTACGCCAGCGAGAGAGTATTTACCGAACTTTGAAGCTGACGACGATTCAATCCGGTCGGGATTGCCCTTGGGAACAATACCTCCGGAGGTTACCAAAGCTATGGTAGCTTGGCTAAGGTCTTTTATGGCGGGATTGGGAGAAACCCGGTCAAAAGCCGGCATAGGAAGTTCGGTAGTAAAGCTTTCGCCTTTAATTTTGGCTACTAGCATGTCTACTGCCCGCTTAGCTCCTCGCTCCTGGGCAAAATAATTTTTCCTAATACCCCTGGCAATGTAGCCTTCTTGCTCTGGGGTACCGATTTCTTCTTTCTTTAGGAGTTTTAAACCTAAAGCGGCCATTTTAGGAATAGCGTTTCGCATACCAATGGCTGAATCGGCGGTAGCAATGATATAAACAGACTTCTTATACATGTCGGTACCGGGGTTTTCAGGATACATACCGGTTACGGCAGGAATACCAAGATTTTTTACCACTGCTTCGGCAACCGCACCGCAGGCGGTACCGTAGCGGCCGGCGTTAAAAGCAGGTCCGGCGACCACTAAGTCAGGATTATATTCCTTGATCATTGCGATGATTTGCCTAAGAGCCTCTTCCATGTTTTCGGCAAAATAGCTGTCACCGCAGATAACGGTACCGACAACTTCCGCTTCTCCTTTAAATGCACCATTTAAAGCGGTACCAGGGCCTACGGGACCGTCTTTTTTGAGCGGAGCAATATCTGCTTTATCTTCGCCGCCTATTTGCCCAAAAAACTGGTTTAAATAGTGGATAACGCGGAATTTGGACACAAGACTACCTCCTTTTACCTGAAGGGGCTAAAACTTGCTACCTTCTTCTCTCATTTTGGAAACTTCGGCGGCCAAAGCATTTACATCTAATACCATTTCCATCATAGCGGCCTGCTCTTCATAAACAGCCGGATCGATTTCGGCTTTAATTTCGGGCTCTAAAATGTGGTAGACCCGGAGTCCCAACGAGACCCCTGCTAAAGGACCTGCATAGGTAGGATCGCCCAGAGTAACAGTTTCAGCAGCTAAAGAGGCGGTGTCCGGTTCAGCTGCTCCTAAAAGAACAACAATATTTTCACCGCCTAATTCTTCCGCTAATTCTTTAATCCGGGCTTGGTTTTGCAGGTCCATAGTACCGGCAGCAGTTCAGACGAAGCACTCGGTAGTGGCAAACACCACTTCTGCTCCGGCACTCTTGGCACATTCTGCAATTGCGGGACCGGGAACGCCGTCACGGTCACCTACCGCTATGACTTTTTTACCAGCCAAAATTGCCATACTAAACTCCTCCTTTAGTTTTTATAGTGGCCTGTCGTTAGTGGTTGGGCTTTTCCCACCACCTACCACTTACCACCTGCGGACATTAATATCCTTTTGCGGTTAATTGGTTAAAGCCAACTTCTGAGGTGGCGCCGGTGATTGCCTGAATTTCCACTTCGATGCTGCCGTCGGACCGTAAGGAACCGGCAAAGCCTCCGGCAATGACATCAACAACTTCCACATGACCGATTACGGTATCCAGCTTGGGCAGAACAATGGTTTCGTTAGCGTTACCGGCGGTAACCACGGCATTGGCTTCGGGAGTGATATCGGCCAGCGATTGGGAGCTGCCGTCTCTACCGGCGTATTCGTCGGTGATAAGGACCGTTTTAATGCCTTTTTGTTCTAATTTTCGGCAGTTCATTACCAGGTCAGCGTCAGGGTTACCAAAGCCTTCTTCGGAGATAATTGCCGCATCAATGCCGAGCATTTCAGCAAGCTTAGCGGTGTAGCTGGAGGAACGCTCTTTATCGGTTAAGGTAACGTTTTCGTTGGTAATGATGACGCCCACAAAGTTTATATCTTTGCCGTGGCGGGCAAATAATTCTTCAATTACAGGGTTATTCATGTGCACGTAAGTAGTGTTTTTGTCACAGGCGGAAACACAGTTACCGCTGACAATTGCTCCGTCGAAAACTTCGGTGGGGGAGATAAGAGTAGGGAGAATCCTTTTAGCATCAACACCATAAACATATGTGTCGTGTAAAAGCCCCTGGGTTTGGAGCATGTAGACATAAGCTACTTTCGGTAGACCCGGGTATTTATTTGCGGCTTCGAGTAAGGGGGCTACTTCATAGGTGACTTCTTCATCGGGAGCTACATTTCTACCGGCTTCACCCAGGTACGCGGCAGCTTTAAAACCTGCTAACCGGACAACCCTTTCATGTTCGTGCTGGGACAGTCCTTCCACCGGTTCGACTTTAACAACGATGTTATAAGTTTTCGAAAAAGGAGTGTATTTCGCTCCAGGACCGGTCATATCGATAATACCTTCCTGGAAACCTACAATTTTACCAGTGGTAATTACTGCCGCGCCTTTTAAAACATGGGTCCGGCCGCTACCCACCATCTCTATTTTCCCTAAAAAGCCGGGAAAGATATTGCCAGGGCCTTCTACTTTAACCCGGGGCTCGATTACATCTTTTACCGGTACAATCCTGACCGATTCTCCCGGGCGGGCTAAAAACAGTTCGACCGAGCTAATTTGGTTATCTTCTTTTAAAAGGGCGGTGAGCTCATCTTTGTTAACATATAAAATTCCGTTTTCAACTTTTGTATTAGGGCCAAACTCAACCCCTTTAATTTGAATCTTGCCAAGGGTAAGCCGCATTTTATCCCTCCTTAGCCGATAATGGCACGAATTTTTTCTTCAATTTCTGCGCGGCCAAAGTTGCCCTGTAGTTGATCTACAAGCTCTCCGTTTTTGTAAAACTGGAAGGTAGGAAGGCTCATAACTTTGAGCTGAATAGCCAGCCTCCGGTTTTCGGCAGTGTTTAATTTGGTAAACTTCATTTTGCCCGCATAGATTTCAGCCAATTCTTCGACTACTGGCATTAAGCCCATGCAGGGTACACACCGGGGGCCCCAGAAGTCCACCAGGACCGGAAGCTCGCTTTTTAAAACCTCCTCTTCAAAATTGTCTTTGTTTACTTCAATTAAGTTGCCTGCCATATAATCACCTCCTTTACTTGATGCATTCTTCAAGATATTTTTCCGCATGATAGGCGGCAATGGCCCCGTCAGCAGCCGCAGTAACCACCTGCCGTAAAAGTTTTTGCCGGACATCTCCGGCAGCATAGACTCCCGGGATATTAGTGCGCATATTTTCATCGGTAATAATATACCCGCGTTCGTCTAAGGTTACTAAGCTTTTGACAAATTCGGTGTTGGGTTCAAGGCCGACATAGATAAAAATGCCGTCAATTTCTTTTTCAAAAACTTCGCCGGTGACGACATTTTTAAGGCGGACTTTTTCAACTACATCGGTACCAATAATTTCTTCAACTACGGTATTCCAGAGAATTTCCAGTTTTTCGTTAGCAAAAGCCCTTTCCTGGAGAACTTTGGTGGCTCTCAAGGTATCGCGGCGATGGACGAGAGTTACTTTTTCAGCAAACTTGGTGAGGTAGCAGGCTTCTTCTACTGCTGAGTCGCCGCCGCCTACGACCATGACGTTAGCGCCTTCGTAAAAGGCAGCGTCACAGGTGGCACAGTAGGAGACCCCGCGAGCTCTAAATTCTAACTCACCCGGACAACCGAGAAGTTTAGGTGCGGCACCGGAAGCGATAATAACAACTTTCGCAATTAAATCGCCTTTAGTGGTTTTGACAATCCGGTCATCTCCTTGAAGTTCTATGGCCTTGACTTCTGCATTAAGTTTTTTGGCGCCAAATCTTTGAGCTTGCTGTTCCATTTGCTGGGTTAAGTCTGGTCCTGGAATGCCGCGGGCAAAACCGGGGTAATTTTCAATCTCATCGGTAGTGGCAGCTTGACCGCCGGTAGAAAGCTTTTCGATATAAAGGGTGGAAAGCTTACTCCGGGCGCTGTAGAGAGCAGCAGACAATCCTGCTGGACCTGCCCCGATGATAATCACGTCATATCTTTCCATGGACACTCCTCCTTCTTTTAAAGCTTTATATAATAAGACCCAGGCTGGTCAAAAAACTTTTAAAAAAGTCCAGGTCTATGACAGCAAAGTCATCTAAAAATAGCTCTGTCTCCTTAGGGCGAGGGCGTTTGGTTAAAAGTTCTAGTGTTTTAAAATAACTGTTTTCAGCTATTAAGATGGAGTTAAAATCTATCTCTTGCTCTAGGTGATCTACAACTACAGTTTTATAAGGGGTTTGGTTGGGTTTAATACTTCCTGTTAAAGGATGGGTTAAAAGTTTATGGCCGAAATGACAGAGGTCGCGAACTTTTTCCAGGACGTCCTCGGTAAAGCCATCTACCCATAAAAGGGAAAATCTTTTATTAAGCTGGTACTTTTGTATATATTCTTTTACTTTTGGGTTGTTTGTAATCACGATCATTTCGATTTCCTCCAAGGAAATGACTTAATATGCTCCTGCGGTACTAAAAAGAAAAGGACAGAGGCCAATTTTATTACCGACCTCTGTCCCTAAGACCTGAGAGATTCCCGGGGAAATCCCGGGTTACTCCTTTGGTGCCGCCAACTGCGGACTCTCCAGAGTCCCGTCCGGTTGCGGTCCTTTTGCCTGAGAGTTTCGGTTTCCCTTGCTCCTTCGGCGCCCCTATAAAGGGGTCTCTCCCGCCACCATCATTCAGGAAATTTCACTATTAATTTGGGGGGATGGAGAAAAAATTATACAGGGGGAGAAAGAAAAGTTTTCTTAACTTTTCAATTGCTATTATAATATATTCGTGATAAATTACACAAGTCCTTTTCTAAAAAATATTTTTTTCGACAAAATTCGAAGTTTTTATCTTGTGAATATTAAGAAAATGGCGAAAAAAAGCTGTTAATGACTTTTTAAAATGTGATAAAAAGTGCAAAAAGTTCCTTTATGTACAAATAAAATATGCAATCTGATTTACCTAAAGTTAACAAATTTTCTCTTAAGGATTTGAAAAATAATTAAAGGAAAATGCTAATCGGTACCGAATTAATTTTTAAAGACAAAAAAGCTTTTAATCGTTTAAAGGAGGGTTAGGATGGCGGGAGAACTTAAAGTTGGCTTGGAAGGGCGAGCAAGCACTACAGTTAGGCCTGAAAACACCGCTTTATCGGTAAAAAGCGGAAGTTTAGAGGTGTTTGCCACGCCAATGATGATAGCTTTAATGGAAGAAGCTTCGGTAAAGGCGGTGGAAGATTTTTTAAATCCCGGGGAAACTACCGTGGGAACAAAAGTGGAAGTAAGCCATTTAAAAGCAACTCCCCTGGGGGCTAAAGTAGAAGCTGTGGCCAGATTGGTTGCTATAGACGGACGCCGACTTACTTTTTTAGTTGAGGCTTTTGATGAGCAGGGGAAAATTGGGGAAGGACGGCACGAGAGAGTATGCGTAAATATTGAAAAATTTTTGGGGAAACTAAATTCAAAAGAAAAATAAACGAACTTGGAAGAAAAATAAAGTTAATGAAAGTTATTACAATATCTATAGAAATATTTCAAAAATTTAAAAATTTAAGAAGGAATTTTGGTATATTAATCGAATATATTAATAATTGATGTCCAAAGTAGTTAGCAAAGGCTTTTTTAATAATAATTAATAATAAAAAACTAGAAAGGAAGGGAAAGGAAATGAAGAGCGATATCGAAATCGCCCAGGAGGCAAAACTTGAGCCCATAGTTAAGATTGCTGAAAAGCTGGGGCTTACCGAAGATGACATTGAGATGTATGGGAAGTACAAAGCCAAAATTGCAGCGCATGTTTGGGATAAGATTAAAGACCGCCCAGATGGTAAATTAATACTGGTCACTGCTATAAATCCTACCCCTGCTGGAGAAGGAAAGACCACAACCACTGTGGGTTTAGGTGATGCTTTAAACCGCTTAGGAAAGAAAACTATTATTGCTTTACGGGAACCTTCTTTAGGTCCTAGCTTTGGGGTAAAGGGTGGTGCTGCTGGGGGTGGTTATGCCCAGGTAGTGCCAATGGAAGACATTAACCTCCACTTTACTGGAGACCTGCACGCGATCACTACTGCTCATAACCTTTTAGCGGCAATGATCGATAATCACATCCACCAGGGAAACGAGTTGGGCATTGACCCGAGACGGGTGGTCTGGCGGAGAGTGGTGGACTTAAACGACCGGGCGTTAAGAAAAGTAGTTATCGGCCTTGGCGGACCGGCTCAAGGAGTACCCCGGGAGACAGGCTTTGACATTACTGTGGCGTCAGAAATTATGGCGATCCTTTGCCTTGCCTCCGACCTCATGGACTTAAAAGAAAGGTTTAATAGAATTTTAATTGGTTATACATACGACCAGAAGCCGGTATATGTCCGGGACTTGAAAGCTGCTGGAGCTATGACCGTATTAATGAAAGATGCCATTAAACCAAACTTAGTTCAGACTTTAGAACATACCCCAGCTTTTGTGCACGGTGGGCCCTTTGCCAACATTGCCCATGGCACCAACTCCATCCAGGCAGATAAGATTGCCTTAAAACTTGCTGATTACCTTGTAACCGAGGCAGGCTTTGGTGCTGACCTTGGCGCTGAAAAGTTCTTCAACGTTGTTTGCCGGTTTGCCGGCTTTAAGCCTTCAGCGGTAGTTATTGTGGCAACGGTGCGGGCGCTTAAATATAACGGAGGAGTACCGAAAGTAGAACTCAATAAAGAAAACTTGGAAGCTTTAGAAAGGGGTTTTGCTAACCTTGAAAAGCATATAGAAAATATTGGCAAGTTTGGGTTACCTGCAGTAGTAGCAATTAACCGCTTCCCCACTGATACCGATGCTGAGCTTAACAAACTTAAAGAGCTTATTGAAGCTTCGGGGGCGGAGTTTGCTCTCTCGGAAGTATGGGCTAAGGGTGGTGAAGGTGGTATTGAACTAGCCCAAAAAGTTCTTAAAGTAATTGAAGAAAAGCCGGCGAACTTCCGCTTCCTCTATGACTTAGAAATGTCAATTAAGCAAAAGATAGAAACCATTGCCCGGGAAATTTACGGCGCTGATGGGGTAAACTTCACTGCAGAAGCTGAAAAAACCCTGGCTAAATTTGAGGAAATGGGCTTTGGCAATATGCCGGTGATTATGGCCAAGACCCAGTACTCCTTATCCGATGACCCGACTAAGCTTGGAAGACCTACCGGCTTTACTATCACCGTCCGGGAGCTTCGGGCATCGGTGGGGGCTGGTTTCATTGTAGCGATTACCGGGGACATTATGACCATGCCCGGGCTTCCTAAGCGGCCAGCAGCGGAAGTTATTGACATTGATGCTAATGGTAAAATCACTGGGTTATTCTAAACGTAATTTAAAATTAAAGGGGGAGCAATCCCCCTTTTTCCTATATAAACGGAAAGTTTGGGGAGAGCATGGATAGATTTTGGCGGATTGTTAGGGATGAAGAAGTAGTAAGGCGCATTAATATAATTGCTGATTTAGAAAAGGAAAGGGAGTTTTGCCGCCATGATGTTCAACACTTTTTAGACGTGGCCCGAATTTTACATATATTAAACTACGAAAATAACCTTGAGTTACTTCAAGAATTAGTTTATATCACCGCGTTTCTTCATGATCTAGGAAGGGTTGAGGAGTATCAAAAAGGATTAGATCATGCTAAAATTGGAGTGGAGATTGCTCGAAGAATTCTAATGACAAAAGAACTATTTACCGACGATGAGATTTACTTAATAACCGGTGCTATAGCTGGCCATCGGAATAGCAACTCAACTGGGTTTGCTAAGCTCTTATATCTTGCTGACAAGCTTTCCCGGCCCTGCCTTAGCTGTAAAGTTTTATCTAAATGTCATAAGGGAGAAGAGATGCTCTTACTTCACCAAAAGATGTTTTATTAACGGAGGTTTTATTATGGAAAATATTTTATGGTCCATGGAGTTTTCTAATATTGAGGAGGCAAAAAAAGAGATCGCCAAAATTGGCAGTACTTTGCCCGGTCAAAATTTGATGGCTCCTAAAGGGGTGCTACGAGCGATTAAAATAAAAAACTTAGCAACTAAAGCTGCCAATATTTTAAAACAAGAACTTTTAGCCAAAGGGGGGGATTGTGCTACTTCCTGGGGGTCTTTAGATTTAACTGTGCCTACCACTGACGTTTTATGCTTTGCTACCGAAAAAGTCTGGCGCCAGGTTATTCCCAAACTTAAAATGCAACCTTTCGGACTTAAAGCTTTAGCGGAAGAAATTGAGGAACTTTTACACAATTTAAATGGCCTGCCTAAATATGAGCTGGACTGTAGGGGAAAAAAAATTACCCTTGGAAAAAGAACTATAATTATGGGAATTTTAAATGTTACCCCCGATTCTTTTTCCGATGGTGGGCGCTACTATGATATTGAAGCGGCGTTAAATCATGCCAGGCAAATGGTAGCCGAAGGGGCTGATATTATTGATGTAGGAGGCGAGTCAACCCGGCCGGGAGCGGAGTATGTTCCAGCGGAGGAAGAGATCCGCCGGGTATTGCCGGTAGTGGAAGCCCTGGTACGGGAAATTGAAGTTCCGATTTCAGTGGATACTTATAAAGCTATTGTAGCGGAAAAAGTTTTAGAAGCGGGAGCTCATATTATTAATGATGTTTGGGGACTTCAGAAAGATCCCAAAATGGCCGAAGTTGCTGCCCGCTATGAGGCACCGGTGGTGGTGATGCATAACAAAACCGAAGCGGTGTATGAAGACTTGATAGCAGAAGTTATTAGCTTTTTAAAGGAAAGTATAAAAATAGGTCTTAGGGCCGGTATTCCACGGGAAAAAATAATAATTGATCCCGGGATTGGGTTTGGGAAGAGTTTAGAGCACAACTTAATTTTAATGAAACGTTTAAATGAATTAAAGAGCTTGGGGCAGCCAATTCTTCTTGGAACTTCCAGGAAATCATTAATTGGAAAAACCTTGGACTTACCGGTAAATGAACGGGTAGAAGGTACTGCTGCCACTGTTACTTTAGGTATTGCCAAAGGAGTAGATATTATCCGGGTTCATGACGTTAAAGAAATGGTGCGGGTGGCAAAAATGACTGATGCGATGGTGCGGTAGGAGGATTTTTGATGGATAAAATTGTTATTAAAGGTGCAGTTTTTTACGCCTACCACGGAGTTTTACCCGAAGAAAAAGTGCTGGGGCAGAAGTTTATTTTGGATTTAGAACTAGGCCTTTCGCTAGAGGCTGCGGGAAAAAGGGATGATTTAACCCAAACGGTAAGTTATAAAGAGGTTTTAGAGGCAGTGGAGGATGTAGTGGTTAATAACCGTTTTAATTTAATTGAAGCTTTAGCTGAAAAAATTGCCCAGAGGATTTTGGCGGATTTTCCCCGGGTCTTAGAGGTAAAAGTTACTGTTCATAAGCCTGGAGCGCCTTTACCGCAAAGCTTTAGTGATGTTTATATAGAAATAAAAAGGAGCCGTTAATATGTCTTTAGCCTATATTGGAGTTGGAACTAACCTTGGTAATAAACTGGAAAATATCAAAAGAGCTATAGAGGAGCTAAATAGTTTACCAGCTACTAAAGTAATTAAGACTGCAGGAGTTTATGAAACGGAGCCCTGGGGATATAAAGAGCAGGACTGGTTTTTAAATACAGCGGTAGCTTTAGAGACAGAGCTTGCCCCCGAGGAACTTTTAGAGGCATTGCTGCAAATTGAAGCCAAAATGGGAAGGGTAAGGCATATCCGCTACGGCCCGCGGGTAATTGACTTAGACCTTTTGTGGTATGAGGGGGAAGAACGGCAGGGGGAAAAACTTACCTTACCTCACCCGCGTCTTACCGAGAGGGCCTTTGTGGTGCTGCCGCTACTGGAGTTGTGGCCCGATGGGGAGATAAAGGGGATGTCTTTACGGGAAGCGGCAGCCAGGCTTAAAAAGGAACAGGGAATTAGAAAATTCAAAAATTTGTGAAAAAATTATTTTATATGTTCCACACAATTCTTATTGTAAACTCGATTTACACCTGCTATGATAACGTTGAGGGCACCGGTATGGGTCCTACATTAACTTTGAAGTAATTAAATACCACCGCTTGGATCCAGAGGACCGAGACGGGAGTAGAGACAAAAAGCCTTCCGTTCGGAAGGCTTTTTTTATCCTATACCCACAAAGAGGGGGGTTTTATGATTAATTCTATTGGGATAATCGGTGCAGGCAGGGTTGGTGGGGCATTAGGGTTATTACTCCGAGAAAAAGGTTTTAATATTAGTGGGGTTTACAGTAAAACTTTATCTTCCGCTGAAAAATTAGCTTATAAATTAAACAGTTTTGTCTATCGGGATTTAGAAAGTTTGGTAGCGGAGTCTGAACTCATTTTTATAACTACTACTGACCGAGAAATTGCTAAAGTTATCCGCGAAATAGCAAAATTACCAAATCTTACAGGGAAATATTTTGCCCACACCAGTGGTTCTCAGTGTTATAAAATCTTAAGTCCGATTAAAGAAAAAGGCGGAATTACCTTTACTATGCACCCCCTGCAGGCGGTTGCCTCACAGGAAATGGGGCGACAGGTTTTGCCCAAGGCTTATTTTTCTCTGGAAGGAGATCCGGAAGGGATTAAAGTTGGTGCCTACTTGGTACGGGCTATCGGTGCTAAGGTATTATATCTAAAAGAAAACCAAAAAAGTTTATATCATACTGGAGCGGTGATGGCTTCCAACTATTTAGTGACATTAATCGATACAGCTTTAGAACTATTAGAAATTTCAGGAATTAACCGGGAAGAGGGATTTCGAGCGCTAAAACCTTTGATTTATGGAACATTAAATAACATCGAAAAGTATGGTACTGTAAAAGCCTTAACTGGCCCTATTGCCCGGGGGGATACAGTAACAATAGCTCAGCATTTAGAAAGACTAAAAGAATATCCCAAACTTATGGAGCTTTATCAGGTTTTGGGGAAACATACGGTAAGGATGGCAAAAAAGCGGGAGGATTACCTTCCTGAAAAAGGCAAGAAAATCTTAAAACTTTTCGAGGAGGCTTACGATAAATGAGCAGGGTTACTGTTAACACCTTAAAGGAGATGAAAGAGGCGGGGCAAAAAATAGCCATGGTTACCGCCTATGATTATCCATCGGCGCTTTTTGCTGAAGAAGCCGGGGCAGAAGTGCTTTTGGTGGGGGATTCCTTGGCCATGGTGGTTTTAGGTTATGATAGCACTATACCGGTTACTATGGATGAGATGCTTCACCACGTTAAAGCAGTAGTGCGGGGGACCAAAAAAAGCCTGGTGGTAGCGGATATGCCTTTCATGTCATATCAGGCAAATGCTTTCGACGCAATGTACAACGCCGGACGGTTTTTAAAAGAAGGGGGAGCTCAGGCGGTAAAGTTAGAAGGGGGCAGTGAAGTTGCTGAATTGGTGGCTAAGCTTGTCTTAGCAGGGATACCGGTAATGGGGCATATCGGGCTTACTCCGCAGTCGGTAAATGCCCTCGGCGGTTATAAAGTTCAAGGAAAAGATTTAAAAACGGCCCAAAAGCTTTTGGATGATGCTAAAGCTTTAGAAGAAGCAGGGGCGTTTTCCATTGTTTTAGAGTGTGTGCCGGCGGCTTTGGCGGCGAAAGTTACCCAGAGCCTTTCAATTCCAACTATTGGCATTGGCTCAGGTCCCGATTGTGATGGCCAGGTCTTGGTTTACCATGATGTTTTGGGGATGTATCCCAGAATGCTTCCGAAATTTGTAAAACGTTATCTGGATAGTTCTAGTTTATTTAAAGAAGCTTTAGGCAAATATGTAGAGGAAGTAAAAAACAAAAAGTTTCCAGAAGAAAAACATAGTTTTACAATTGCTGAAGAGATTTTAGAAAAGATTTATTAATGGTTTAAGGAGGGAACTTAGTGCGGTTTTTTACAGAGGTAAAAACTCTTAAAGCTTATATAGCCGAACAAAAAAGGGAAGGTAAAACTATTGGCTTTGTTCCAACTATGGGTTACCTCCATGACGGACATTTATCTTTGGTACGCACGGCCAAACAGCAGGCTGATGTGGTAATAGTATCAATTTTTGTCAATCCTTTGCAGTTTGGCCCAAGTGAAGATTTTGCCAAATATCCTCGGGATCTGGAGCGAGATTTAGCACTTCTTCAGGAAGAAGGGGTTGACTGCGTATTTGCTCCTCCTGCTGAAGAGATGTACCGAGAAGGTTTTTCTACCTATGTGGAAGTTAGCGGGGAAATTACCGAGGTGATGTGCGGCAAATCCCGTCCAGGGCATTTTAAAGGTGTTACTACAGTAGTTACCAAGCTTTTTAACATTGTTACTCCAGACTTGGCCTTTTTTGGTCAAAAGGATGCCCAGCAACTTTTTATTATAGAAAAGTTAGTGCGGGATTTAAACTTCAACGTAGAAATAGTTCGGGTACCTACCCGTCGGGAAGAAGATGGTCTGGCGATGAGCTCACGCAATACCTATTTAAATCCCGAGGAGCGAAGAGCAGCAACTATTCTGTACCGGGCATTAAAACGCGGTGAAGAACTTGTGAAAAACGGAGAGAGAAACCCGGAAAAGCTAAAACAACTAATTGAAGAGTATATAAAAACTGAACCTCTAGCCCGGATTGATTATGTTGAAGTTCGGTCAGTTCCGGATTTAAAGGTCATGGAAAAAATTCAGGGCAAATTCATCATAGCTCTAGCGGTCTATATAGGGAGTACCCGGTTAATAGATAATTTTATTTTGGAGGTAGATTAAGGTGTTTTTGACCATGATGAAAGGAAAAATTCACCGGGCAACGGTTACCGAGGCTAATTTAAATTACGTAGGTAGTATAACAATTGATGAAGAACTTTTAGAGGCTTCAGGAATTTTGCCCAATGAAAAGGTACAGGTGGTAAATTTAAATAATGGGGCGCGACTTGAAACCTATACTATTCCCGGTCAAAGGGGTAGTGGGGTTATTAGCTTAAATGGTGCCGCGGCTCGGCTTTGCCAGGTGGGAGATAAAATTATTATTATTGCCTATGCCTTAATGGATGAAAAAGAGGCAAAAAATTGGCAACCGACAGTGGTTTTTGTTGATGAAAAAAATAAAATCGTTAAAATAGAAGAAAAAGAGGTTCATGGCCAAAGAGAATAGGAGTGAAAGAGATGTTTGATGAAAAGACCCGAAAAATTATGGACGAGGTGGTAAGGCTAAAAAAAGAAAAAGATGCTATCATCCTTGCCCACCTTTACCAGCGGCCGGAAGTCCAGGAAGTAGCTGATTATGTAGGTGACTCCCTGGGCCTTGCCCGTACGGCGGCTAAGACTTCGGCAAAAGTGATAGTTTTTGCTGGAGTTCATTTTATGGCTGAAAGTGCTAAAATTCTATCCCCGGATAAAATAGTATTACTGCCAGAAATTGATGCAGGATGTCCATTAGCGGATACCATTACTGCCGAAAGCTTACGAGCTAAAAAAGCCCAGCACCCGGGAGCGGTGGTAGTTACTTATGTTAATTCCTCAGCGGCGGTCAAGGCTGAAAGTGATATAATTTGCACTTCGGCCAATGCCGTAAAAGTTGTGGAGAGTATTCCTTCGGATAAGGAAATTATTTTTACGCCTGACCAGAATCTTGGAAACTATGTCGCTAAAAAAACCGGTCGGAAGTTAATCCTTTGGGAAGGTTATTGCAATACCCACCAGCGGTTAACCCCCGATGATATTCGTGAAGCAAAGGCCCAATATCCCAATGCTAAAGTCTTAGTCCATCCGGAATGTAGACCGGAGGTGGTGGCCTTAGCCGATGGAGTATTTAGCACCACTGGTATTATAAACTATGTGGTGAACGACCCAGGAGATGAGTTTATAATTGGTACTGAGGCTGGGATTATGCATCAGCTTTCCAAAAAAGCGCCTCACAAAAAGTGCTATCTTGCATCACCTAAACTTGTTTGTCCCAATATGAAATTGACAACAATTGAAAAAGTTAAGCTGTCTTTAGAAACTTTGGAGCCGCAAATTGAGGTTGAACCGGAAATTGCCCAAAAAGCCCTACAGGCTCTAGAGAAAATGCTTGCTATTGGTTAGGGGGAGAAGAGATTGCGCCGGTATCTTATTGATTTTGACTTATCCGGCGTTCCGGTGTATAAATCCGATTACCTGGTAATCGGTAGCGGAATTGCTGGACTTTATGCTGCCTTAAATGCCGCCCGCTATGGGGAGGTAGTGGTTTTAACAAAGAAAAATTTGGGAGATACCAATACCGACTTAGCTCAGGGGGGGATTGCAGCGGCGGTTGATCCGGAAGATGATTCACCGGAACTTCACTATCAGGATACTATTGAAGCTGGAGCAGGTTTATGTAATCCGGAAGCGGTGCGGGTACTGGTGGAGGATGGAATTGAACGGGTTCACCATTTAGTGGAGTTAGGAGCGGATTTTCACCGTAAAGATGGAAAACTCGCCCTTAGAATGGAAGGAGCCCATCGGCGCCGCAGGATTTTATACCGGGGAGATACTACGGGGGAAGAAATTCAGCGGGTTTTATCGATCCAAGCTAAAAACCATCCCCATATCCGGATAATGGAGAATCATTTTACTTTAGATTTAATTACCGAAGACCGGGAGTGCCTTGGCGCCTTAGCCTGGGACGAGAAAGGGCATTTACGTTTATTTTTAAGTAAGTTTACGGTTTTGGCCACTGGCGGTGCCGGTCAAGTTTTCCGGGAGACTACCAATCCGGAAGTAGCTACCGGAGACGGTATTGCCATGGCTTACCGGGCAGGGGCAGGAGTAATGGATATGGAGTTTTTCCAGTTTCACCCTACCGCCTTAAATTTGCCTGGCCGGCAAAAATTTCTTATCAGTGAAGCTGTCCGGGGAGAAGGGGCCAAACTCGTAAACGCGGCTGGGGAGTATTTTATGAAAAACTACCACGAGCTTGCCGACCTTGCTCCTCGAGATGTGGTAGCAAGAGCTATCTGGGATCAAGCGCAAAAAGGTCCAGTGTTTTTGGATATACGTAGTTTTACTGAGGAACAGTTAGCGGGAATACCAAGAATTGTAAAAACATTAAAGGAAAATGGATTAGATCCTAAAAAGGATTTAATTCCGGTGTTACCGGCGGCGCATTATTTTATGGGAGGAGTTCGAACCAACATCTGGGGGGAAACGGATTTAGCCAGGCTTTATGCCTGTGGGGAGGTAGCCTGCCAGGGGGTTCATGGGGCTAACCGTTTGGCTTCTAATTCCCTGCTGGATGGTTTGGTTTTTGGCTACCGGATTGTAGAACGCACGAAAAATATCTTAAAGACTACCCGGGTGAACTATCCTGAAGTAGCAGCTTTTAAAGGTGAGAAGATCGATGGAATTAGTACAAGGGAAGCTATGACAAAAATTAAAGACTTAATGTGGGAACATGCCGGAATTATCCGAAATGGCCAGGGGCTGAAAAGGCTTCTAAAAAATTTAAGGGAGTTAAAAATTTCTTTACCAGTTACTTCTATTGAAGAAGCGGTGGCTGCAAACTTATACCAAACTGCAAGCTTAATTGCTCTTGCAGCTTTAATCCGGGAGGAAAGCCGGGGGGCTCACTTTCGAGAAGATTATCCTTTAAGGGATGACTTTCTCTGGCAAAAACATATTGTTTTATCGAGGTGATAGGGTGTTACCTTTTTATGTACGTGAACAAATTCGCTTAGCAATGGAAGAAGACATTGGTCTTGGGGATATAACGACCGAGGCAATGGTGGTAAGTGAAGCCAGGACAGTGGGATTTATCAAGGTAAAAGAGCCCGGAGTGATTGCCGGGCTTTTTGTGCTGGATGAGGTTTATCGTTTCCTTAGTTCCGAAATACATATTGAGTATTTAGTAAAGGATGGGGATGAAGTTGTGCCGGGACAGGTGGTAGCCAAAATATTTGGGCCGGCAGAAGTGATTTTAATGGGAGAGAGAGTTGCGTTAAATTATCTTCAGTTTCTCTCAGGAATTGCTACGAAAACCCGAAGGATAATTGAAAGAGTAAAAGATTACCCGGTACGGGTAGTGGATACCCGTAAAACTGTCCCGGGGCTTCGTTGGCTTTCTAAATATGCAGTGCGGGTAGGCGGGGGTTTCAATCACCGGTTTAACTTAAGTGATGGTATTTTAATTAAAGATAACCATATTAAAGCCGCCGGCGGTATAAGGGAGGCAGTAGCCCGGGCTCGCCGGTATGCTCCTCACACCTTAAAAATTGAAGTTGAGGTGGAATCTTTGGCAGAGTTAAAGGAAGCGATGGAAGCGGGCGCAGATATTGTGATGCTTGATAACATGTCCCCAGCAAAGGTAAAAGAGGCAAAAATAATTACCAGAGGGAAGGTCCTCCTGGAAGCTTCCGGAGGGATAAATGAGGAAAATATTCTAGAATACGCTAAGGCAGGAGTAGACATCATTTCTCTTGGCGCCCTAACTCATTCGGTAAAGGCGCTAGATTTAAGCCTTGATTTAGGTAGTCTAAAGGAGTCCGGACAATGAAAGAAGAAATTATAGCCATGTTAATTGGACGCCAGGATTATTTATCGGGTGAAGAAATCTCGAAAAAAATTGGAGTAACTAGAACTGCAGTTTGGAAACACATAAAAGAGTTAGAACGGGAAGGTTATAAATTTGAGGCGCACCCCAAACGAGGCTATAAACTGATGGCTTATCCCGATGTTCCGGCGTATTATCTTTTAAAACCTTTTTTGAAAACACGTTTTATGGGTCGTACCGGTGAATACCATAATTTAATTGGCTCAACTAACGATCGGGCAAAAGAATTAGCGGTTATGGGGGTGCCCGAAGGTTTTTTGGTATCGGCTAACGGTCAAACCACAGGAAGAGGTAGGCTTGGCCGCAGTTGGGCATCTCCTGTAGGTCAAGGGTTATATTTTAGCATAATATTATATCCAAATTTGCCGCCAGTGGAATTACCAAAGCTAACATTATTAGCGGGTCTTGCTCTTGGGCAAGCGGTAGAAAATTTGGGAGTAGAGGCAAAAATTAAATGGCCCAATGACCTTTTAATTAAAGGTAAGAAAGTTGCCGGCATACTTACCGAAATGTCCGCCGAAGCGGAAAGAACTATTTTTGCTGTGGTGGGTGTAGGGATTAATATAGAACCTTTAAACGAAAGGGAGAGTTTTTCCTATCCTGCTACTTTTTTAAAAGAACATGTAGCTATTGTTTCAAGATTAAAGTTACTGGCTTCCTTTTTAGGCTATTTTGAGGAGCAGTATGAGCTGTTTAAAAAAGGAGAATTTGCCCGTATTTTAAAAGAGTACGAAAAGAGGCTGGCCTTTAGGGGGGAAGAGGTAAAGATCATTTCCGGAAGCCATGAGTATTCAGGACGGCTTTCTGGCCTTGCTGACGATGGTGCCTTAATTATCCAAGATGGGTTTACCACAAGGCGCTTTGCGGCTGGTGAAATAAGTTTAAGGAGAAAGGAGGAAAAGGATGTTTTTAGCCATTGATATTGGCAATACCAATACGGTTTTAGGGGTTTATGAGAACAAAAAATTAGTTAAAACTTGGCGGATGGCTTCCGATCGCAGTAAAACTACTGATGAGTATGCGGTTATAATAAGAAACTTTTTTTCCTTTTTAAACCTTAATTTTAAAGATATTGAGGGCATTGGTCTAGCTTCAGTAGTACCGCCTTTAACCCCAGTCTTTGAAAAGCTTTCCTATGAATATTTTCAGATCCGTCCCCTGGTAATTGGACCTGGAGTTAAAACCGGTCTTAAAATTAAGTTTGAAAATCCCCGGGAGGTGGGGGCTGACCGGATAGTAAATGCCGTGGCTGGTTACCATATTTACGGGGGTCCACTTATTGTTGTGGATTTTGGAACGGCTACCACTTTTGATGCCATTAATGAAAAAGGTGAGTATATTGGTGGGGCTATAAGTCCGGGAATCGGAATTTCTACCGAAGCCCTCTTTGCCCGGGCTTCTAAGCTTCCACGGATTGAGCTGGTAAAACCATTAAATATTATTGGTAAAAATACCGTTACTGCAATGCAGGCGGGGATAGTTTATGGTTTTATTGGACAGGTAGACGAAATCTGTACCCGGATGAAAAAAGAGCTAGGTAATAATACCAAGGTAATTGCTACAGGCGGTTTAGCGGAGCTTATTGCATCCGATTCCCGACAAATAGAACGGGTGGATCAGCATTTAACACTGGAGGGTATCAGGTTGATTTATGAAAGAAACAAGGCCAATTAAGCTGAAAAATCCGGTAATTGTTGCGCCCATGGCCGGTGTTACGGATAA
Organism: Carboxydothermus pertinax; assembly: GCF_001950255.1. Classification (NCBI taxonomy): domain Bacteria; kingdom Bacillati; phylum Bacillota; class Clostridia; order Thermoanaerobacterales; family Thermoanaerobacteraceae; genus Carboxydothermus; species Carboxydothermus pertinax. The sequence goes on along the minus strand of NZ_BDJK01000036.1, from coordinate 1,936 downwards.
GGCTTTTCGGCTTATCTGTCAATCTTTTGGTGCGGGGCTTACCGTTACTGAAATGATTAATGATTTAGCCCTACTACACGGTAATCCCAGGACTAGGCAAATGGTCAATTTAGAGGGAGAAGCCTTGCCAGTGGCAGTTCAAATTTTTGGTAGTGACCCGGAGAAAATGGCCGAAGCGGCCCGAATTGTTGAAGAAGCCGGAGCCAGTATGGTAGATATCAATATGGGCTGTCCTGCTCCGAAAATTGTTAAAAACGGTGAAGGAGCAGCTTTAATGCTTAAGCCGGAACTGGCGGAAAGGATTGTTACAGCAGTAAAAAAAGCCGTTTCTGTTCCAGTATCGGTAAAAATAAGAAAAGGGTTTGACGATAACACGGTAAATGCTGTTGATTTTGCTAAAAGGATGGAAGAGGCAGGAGCCGATATGATTGCTGTCCATGGACGAACCCGGGAGCAGTATTATTCGGGCAAGGCCGACTGGGAGATAATTCGCCGGGTAAAAGAGGCGGTAAAAATACCGGTGGCGGGTAATGGTGATGTGGATACTCCCCAAAAAGCCCGGGAAATGATTCTGGAAACTGGTGTGGATTTTATTATGGTTGGACGGGCGGTAATGGGTAATCCCTGGCTTATCCGGCAAATAGTAACCTATCTTGAAAGCGGCATAATGCTGCCTTCACCAACTTTTCAGGAAAAGGCAGAAATTTTTTTAAGGCATTTTACGTATCTTTTAAAATTTAAAGATGAATACATAGCGGTGCGAGAAATGAGAAAACACGGCGGATGGTATTTAAAGGGCGTTCCTGGGGCTTCCAGGCTAAGAGAAATATTAAATAAAGCCAAAACCCCGGAAGAAGTTAGGGAAGTTGTCCTAACTATAAAAAATATTTAAGAAATTAATAAGAAATATTAGAAAATATTAAGAATTATAGTAGTTGCATCATAAGGATAATAATGTTAAAATATGTACACGAAATTGTGTACATATTTTTCTTTTTAGGGAATATATTTTTTAAGGGGTATGTTTATGAGGATTGTTCGGATTGGAGATAAAGTTATTTCCCGGGATAAAATAGACCGAATGGTGGACGAAATTTTGAGGCTTCGTTCTCAAGGTTATTCGCAGCAGGAAACAGCTAATATCCTGGGGTTGGAGCGGACGTTTATCTCGAGATTAGAAGGAATTGGGGAAATTCGTAAAGGAACGAAAATTGCGGTTTTTGGTTTTCCTTTAAAAAATACCGAAGAGTTAATGAAAGTATGCCAGGAGGAAGGGGTAGATTTTACTCTTTTGATGACCGATAAGGAACGTTGGGAGTTTATTGAGGGGAAATCAGCGGCGGAACTGGTAAACCTTTTAATGGAGCTAATCGCGGCAGCCCAGCAGTTTGATACGGTAATCATGATTGGTTCTGATATGCGGGTAAAAGTGGCTCAGGCAATAGTTGATCGAGAAGTAATAGGCATAACCATTGGACAAACACCCATTGAGGAAGATGTATATCTCGATCCAGAAATTTTAAGAGAAGCTATAAAATCAGTGCGGGGAGGTAAGTAATGGTGGATAAGTTTGCATTTATAATACATCCACTGGAAGTTAAGGATGTAGCAAAAAAATTTGGTTTTGCTAAATTTCTTCCAGACCGGATTGTGGAATGGGGTTTAAAAAAACTACCAGCTTTTAAAGCTTCCCACATAACCGGGGTAAAATCTTCCTATAATGAGGTAGAGGGGTATTTTATTACCTGTCCTTTGACTTCCCGGCAAATGCTAGAGTTACCCGAAGAATTTGTCCTGGGGAAAATTATTGAGGCGGGAAAAGTTGCAGAAAGACTGGGGGCGAAAATCGTTGGCCTTGGGGCGTTTACTTCGGTAGTAGGCGATGCCGGGATTACTGTAGCAAAAAACCTTAATATTGCCGTTACAACTGGAAACA
>NZ_BDJK01000035.1 GCF_001950255.1 Carboxydothermus pertinax | reverse complement strand
TTGAGGTTTTCCTTCTTCAGGCGGTCAATAGGCCTTTCCCCGGTAGTGCCGTGTATTCTCCTGTTTTTCTTTTCACACCATACTATTGCCTGGCGGTTTAAATCACCGTAGTCTACGAACTTCCTACCCGGCAGGAAGTTGTTTTTGACAAAATCTATGCCGCTTTCCACCTTGCCTTTTGTTTGGGGGCGCCGTGCCCTGCACACTTTAGGAATAAATCCAAGGGTTGCCGCAAGGTCTTCAAAGGTAGGGTTCCATATGGGCTTTTTGTTTTCACCGGTGCCCAGTATTACGGTTTTCATTCTATCGGTAAGAACTATGTCGGTTA
>NZ_BDJK01000034.1:2619-3557 GCF_001950255.1 Carboxydothermus pertinax | reverse complement strand
CTTGGATTCAGGACGGTTTTCTATTGCCTTTTTTAAGTCTTAACTTCGAAAATTTTTGACCTCATGGTCTTGACATATTACCGTAGGTCTTATTTTCTTTTATAATTTGAAGTATTTCTTCATTAGGCGTAAGATTACCAAAACTTAAAGCTACAGGAGGATTTCCATTACCAGCGTGCAAAGCAAATGTAAAACTTGCCATTTTTTTTGACGGTATTTCAAAAACACCTATTACTACTGTTTGTGATTTACCTTCTTCAAAAGAAATTTCACCTGTAATTGCACCCCATCTTAATAAGTCACCATTAGAAAGTGTTGTATTTTTTAAAAATGATTGTTCAGGTATAATGTTAACTGGAATTGACTTTTTATCTGACTTAAGTTGAATTTCAACATTTTGCCACAAATCATCATTATTAAACTTCTTTGGTAATTTTACCTTAAGTTTTAAATCAGAATTATCATCTTTGGATTGAATTTTATTTTTAATAAAAGTTTTACCATTTAATTCATTTATCTTTGGTAATTCATCATTACGAAGCATTGCTTCATATAATAAAGTATTATCTATATCTGAATAAGCTCCGGTGAATAATAAACCTATTGCCAGAAGTAGAATAGTTATAACAGAAGCTAAAAATAAAGATTTATATTTTCTAAATAGCTCCAAGTTAATTCCTCCTTTTATTCAGTTTTACTTTAAAACACATTTTTCATTCTGTTACACTCACAAGGTTCTAATAAGTGAAGAGCTTGATTAAGAATATTTCTTATAAGTAAACTTCTTCATTTAGCCTTCCTAATTAACTTGTTTTTAACACATTTTCAGAAGATTTAACTGCCTTTGCGATATTTTATTGCATTATCATTTTTAGATATTTGTTAAAGTTAGCTTGATTTTTATTAGTTTTAGATCTAATATAGCCTAACATAATACA
>NZ_BDJK01000034.1:0-2482 GCF_001950255.1 Carboxydothermus pertinax | reverse complement strand
TTTTTTTTTTTTTGTCAATACAATTTTTAAACTTTTTTGTCAATTAAGAAAAATCTCTTTCCTCACTAACGGCTACTACGGTTTTTTAACCGTGAGGCTGCACCCGTGCCGGGAACACGATAAAAAACCCACCCGGTTTACCGGATGGGTTTTAAATGGTCGGAGCAGCGGGATTTGAACCACCAAAGTAGTCTAAAACACCCCAAGAACTTAGTGGCCTACTAAAATAATTTGAAATTTTTGCAGATTACAGCTGCCTTCTATGCTAATTTATTTTGAAAAACAAACGCCGGATTAATTTGCAAGTTCACACTAAAATTAAAATTATAAATATTAATACTACTGTGTTTTTGCTTAGCATTTTGTCTATATTTTCCACCAATACTAAAATATACTAAATATTTATTCAGTTTGATAACCGCCAAAAGTATAGTCTAGGCCATTTCCCGAATTTTTTATCGCCGACATTACCCGCTCCCGGGCTTCCTTGACCGCCGTATCGGGAAGGCCCACCACCTCCATCCCAGGAAGCCCGCGGTTTATGTCTACCTCCACCTCTACTACTTCTCCGTTAATGCCGTTTAAGGCAACGGTATGGACTTTAGAAAGCATTTATTTTCTCCTTTTGCCATTTTTGTTTCTTATTCGGCATATTTCCTAAAATTCCTCTAAAAAGAAAAAAGCCTGCTTGAAAAAGCAGGTTGGAAGGTTTTAATAAGTAGAATCAATAATAGGTAGCTAAAATCGTCATCAGAGACTGCAAGCTAAATGCGGTCAATTCTATGTATTGTTACGTTTAAATTCCATAAGCTTTATATCTTCTGATTAAAATGCTACAGATAATTTAAGTTTTCCCTTATGGACCTTCTCCAGGAAGAAAATTAAATTGTTCATCCACTATTTTCCAAATACCATTTTCTTTTGTTAACGTGAAAACATAGTGTTCTTTGCCACGTGGTGTATAGATTTTACCATTTTCATATATTTTAGCCCATACAGTTAAATCAGCTTCTGCAACGGCTTCATTACCATTAAAATCTACATTTAGATTCTCAATTTTTTCTACACCACCCCCTAAAGAACGGAAATCGTCATTTAAATTATTTTGCGATTCGACAGCTAAAATCAAAGACTCGGTTTTTCGTTTTAAGACTGGAGACTTATCACTATAGTAATTTTTTAATGTTGAAATAATTTTTTCTCTATGTTTACTAATTATATTTTCTGGAACAGTTATGTTTGATTTTAAATTATATGGTTCAGGAAGTTGGGGAAGAGATTGCGTTGATTCTATAGCACCCAATATAATATTTCTAATTTGGCTAATTTCTCTTGCTTCATCTTTATTTATAAAGCCAATATTAACTATAGCAATTAAAAATACAAAAAAGTTTATTAATAATAAAAATAGTTTTTGCTTTAATTTCATTCTATCCTCTCCTTTTAAAACGGTCTTACAACTGTAATTATCGTAGTAGCCCAATTAGGATTATATGGCTTTAAATGCCAAATTGCGTGGTATCTATTGGTAGTATGCTGGTCTTGTAGAGTTCCTACATATTTTGAATCAGGATCGGTACCGCTTCCAACTATTATACCTGCATGATCCATTATCCCATCATTATTCCAATCATAAAAAACAACATCGCCTGCTCTTAAACTGCTATTTGTATTAGACTGCTGGCTAGGTGACCAAACACCCACCTTACTCCCTGCGGGATTATTCATTAAATAGCGATAAAAATTATCTGCCACTGACCAACTCTTTGTTCAAACCCAGTAAATAATATCTGTAAAGTATTGTTTGCAATACCACATATAATCCTGTGATATTCCAGCTTCGTCAAATGGTTTATTACCACCCTTGGGGTCGTGAATACATTGAGATACAAAGTTGGTACAATCTGAAGTAAAGTGAGGATAGTCTATTAAGTTTGGGTTGAATACATGTAAATCAGCATACGAAACCGCTCCAGTGTAATTATATGTTGCATATACTCTATCAGTAATATAAAAGTTTATCATTAAACTTAGTAAAATTATTATAACCAAATTAATATACTTAATTGTTTTTGTTTTCATATTACACCCCCAAATTTTACTCTTTAAAATTTTAATGAAATTTATTTCAAAAACTTTGTAGTATCACCACCTTCAATTACATTATCAGGAATGCATTCCCTTTTATTACTATACTCGCTTTTTTATTTTTTTTGTCAAGAAAAATTTTAATAATTTTTTATAAATTAGTATAATCTCTTTCCTCTGCATTAACGGCTACTGCTACCTTCGCCGTTCGGGACTTTTACCCGTGAGTCTGTACCCATGCCGAGCGCACACAAAAAACCCACCCGGTTTACCGGATGGGCTTAAATCTCTACCAGTATGCAGTAAACGAAAAAGCTCCCACTTACGGGAGCTTTTACTTTCAATGGTCGGGCTGGCGGGATTTGAACCCACGGCCCCTACCACCCCAAGGTAG
>NZ_BDJK01000033.1 GCF_001950255.1 Carboxydothermus pertinax | reverse complement strand
ACATAAATATTTGTTTAAAGGAAGATTTTACAGCTATAAAAAGCCAATTTGCGCCTAAAAAATGTTACTTTTTCAGTCCTCTCGCACCGTCCTTTCCTTCCTCTCTTCGTCCATCTGCCTCATCCTCCTTTTTAGGTGAAATTTCTTACTCCTCTGCTTCACTTCCAACCTTCCTACGGTCTAAACAAATACATCAGGCGTGGCTGGGTCAGCTCGGGAATAAGCTCTTGCATGATTTGCCCGGGAGCTACTTTCTGTTGCAATAAACCGTTAAAGAACGTTGCCAAGGCGAATTTTGGTGTATAACGGACGATTTTTGCTTCCTTTAACCCGGTCTTGCGCATGGCATATTCCGTCGCATCCTCAAGGGAGCCAAATTCATCAATCAAGCCCAGCGCCTTCGCCTGAAGGCCTGAATAGATGCGCCCGTCGGCAATCTTCAAAACCTGCTCCCGCGGCAGATGGCGCCCCCTGACGATAATGTCGACAAAGCGCTGATAACTTTCGTCAACGAGTTCTTCGAAGATTTTCTTTTCTTCATCGGTCAGGCCACGCAATGGATTGCCGATATCCTTAAACTTGCCGCTTTTAATGACGTACTCCTTGTAGCCGATCCATTCCGCCGCACCGGCATAATTCGGAATTTTAAAAATAACGCCCAAGCTTCCGGTTAACGTTGAAGGGTTGGCAAAGATGCGGTCAGCGCCAGCAGATATATAATAACCTCCCGAAGCCGCCGTGGTGCCCATGCTAACGACCACCGGCTTTCCGCTTTGTTTAACCTCTTCGATTTTGCGATAGATCTCATCGGAAGTGACCACATCACCGCCGGGACTGTCGACGCGGATCACCACCGCTTTCACTTGCTTATCCCGCATTGCTTGGTTCAGCTGAGACAGGAAATCTTCCGCGCTGAAACTGTTGTTCCAGCCTGCCTTTTGTGCAATCACCCCTTCCACGAACAATTGGACAATCTTTGCCTCCCCTTTTCCTTCGATCACTTCTTCGTTCCACCGGCGAAAATCCTCAGTAGCAAACCCTTCATTCCATTGCTCATGCCGAAAAACGATCCCTATGATCGCCAAAACCACCAGTACACCGATAATCGTCCACGCCCATCCCCTGCGTCCCATACCTTTTACCTCCATTTCATAATATATTTCGGCCTTTTGTAGCAATTTTTTTGCTGCCAAAAGACTCATTGGTGCCTTTTCCCAACCATAACTAAGCAAGCTGATTAGCTATTAATTTTCTTTTCATCAGTTTAATAATTGCATACAATATTCCCAAGAGCAGTGGAATTAAATATATTGGTAATGTTAGCAAAACATATTTTCTAAGAAAAATTGAGAAAAATACCGTACTTGCTACGACTAATAAATACAAGAAAAATACCTTTTTACCTTTAGAATCTGCCTCATCAAAGCTAATTTTTCCAATATACTGGACGAAAAAAATACTGGCAAAAGCAATAATTAAAGTGTTTATTAGAAAGCTTAATTTTAAAGTATAGGCAAGGGGTAAGGTTCTTGTTTTTAAACTTTCCGGTATCACCCAAAAAAGCAAATCAAGTCCATACATTAATCCGGCAGTAGAGATTAAGATTTCTAAAAGGAAAAAAAGTTTTTGTAAACTCCATCTTTTAAGTTTGGAGGACTCAATAATGGAATCGCAAAAGGCCTTATAGTCAGGACCTATTACATCTTTAGCAGCAATGCCCCTTTCTTGCGCCTCCATTAACATTCCTAAAATGTCTTCAATACACTCTTCCACTTTTAAATCGTCAAAGGAACTTGCCCGTAAGTAGCAGACGATATCGGTATAAACCCGGTCATATTCTGGTAGTAATTTTTTGCTAAGATTATAATTATTTTTGATCATTTTTTTTAATTTATCTTCCATTTTACTGCTCACTCCCTTTATAATTTGCAAAAAGTTTATTTACACTTTTACTAATTTCCTGCCAGTTCTGATAAAACTCGTCAAGTTCCTTTTTACCCTCTTCGGATAAACTATAATATTTGCGCTTAGGTCCCACCGGAGAGTTGATTTTGGTCGAGACCAGTAAGCCATTTTTTTCTAAACGAAGTAACAACGGATAAATTGTACCTTCGCATATTTCTATAAAACCGTAAGCTTTAAGCTTTTCGGAAATTTCATAACCGTAAGTGGTTTCGTCGTGGATAATTTTAAGGATGCACCCTTCCAAGATACCTTTTAATAGCTGGGTTTTATCATTCACATATTATCGCTCCCTTGTATAACAAGCTACATCTATCTATATTGTATTACAATATACTTCTTTTGTCAATTTTTTCTCGAAAAAAGAAAACTCCTGCGCTGAGCCGCAGGAAAGCTACCTTTTAGATAAATTTTCTAATTCAATTTCGGCAATTTCGTATATAATTGCATCCTGAAAAATTGGCCTTTTTAATGTGACTCCAGCAACTCACCTTTTTCAATGCCTGTTTTAGCTTGAAAATACTGTGAACGCTTCTCCGGTTTATTTTCAAAAAATTTTAGAAATTGTCTTGACAAAAAAAAATGTGCAGTATAGTAATAAAAGGGAATGCATTCCTGAAAATAGAAGATAAGGATGGTTTTAAAATGTTAAGAAAAAGTAACTTTTTAAAGCAAATTATAGCACTGATACTAACTGTTTCAGTGTTATCAGGTGGTCTTGTTTCTGTAGTGAAAGCAGAAACGATAGATGGGAAAGGCAAAGGTAATATTGCAGTGTCATATTCTAATAATGGAAAAACGTTGAAGATTACTAAAGATGGAAGTAATATGCTGTTCGTGACAAGAAAAACTGAATATGATGGAATAATTAACTTTAAAGATTCAAAGGGTAATATTCTTTCTGTAATAATAAAAGTAACTCCATTGCCAAACGGGGAATATAACTTAACAATAAAAGATGAACAGACTTCTGAAGTGTTTCATGTAAAAAGTAGAATTAATCCACTTTCAGATATCGTATTTAACAAACCGTTTTTAACGACAGAAATTGATCAACAGCAGCCTTATGCATTAGCATACTATCTTTGGCTTGGCCAAAAACCAAGTCTTAATGTTATTATTGCAACTGCTGGCAGTGCAGGATTAGGAAAAGCAGCTGAACAAGTAGGTGAGTATATAGTAAAGAATTGGTCAATTTTAGTAAGGACGTATCAAACTTATGGATTCTGGTCGGTTGTATATCTTATAGCTGCCGCGCCAGAATTGTCTGCCATTGGGATTGCTGTGATAGCTGGTCTGGTAATGTAGCATAATGAGCAAATCGATATTAATGTTGTATCCAGCAAGGTGGAGGGAAATAAATGATTCTTTGGGCGGAATTGGCGGCGTGGATAGTGCGCGCCGCCCTTATTTCATGGTGGCTTTCAGCGGGAGAAATTTTTGCAGCATTGAAGACAAGTGAGCAAGGTTTTGTGCGGGGAACTCTTATAGTTGTTGTCTCGGCACTTTTGTTAAATATAATTGTATCAATGGTATCGGGTAAACCCAAAATTATTTCAGGCAAAAAGATTCCAAATGATACTGAAGAAGACCAGTATTTTTCTTTAAATACACTGGATACGCTAAAATTTCTTCTGCAGGGTTCAAAAATCCGAGAAGTTGAAAGAAATATTGCTGTCCTGTCCGGGTTGAAAAAGGTTTATTTATCATCAAAGGGGAATTATTTGCTTATCGAAGACGCACAGCCAATAAAAAAAGTAGAGTATTTTAAAACAATAATTGTTATTATAGGAGGTATTGTATTATTAATTATTGCACCAGTTGGTATTATTAAAATACATGACTTAATTGGTAGTATTTTATTGGCAATGGGTTTTTCCAAAGATTTTGCTCGGTTTATTATATTTACTTCAAGTTTTACTGTGTTATTCCATTATTTTAATCCTTATACATTAAATAATACTGAGTATCAAAATTCTACTGCTGTTATGTTTAGCAAACGAATTGAAGTCAATGATGCTAATGTTTATGAAAGTCCAATGATGCCTTTTTTGCCAAATTTTCCTCTTGGCATGTATCTTAATGGAAAAATCATTATTAATCCCTTTATTTCTAATAATCAAAAGATACTTCAGTATGTTATTGCCCACGAAGAGGGACATATTTCAGACCTTTATTGCAAAATAAAAAGAAAACTTTTTTCTTTGGTATTTCCCTGGTTGGTGTACATTATAGCGATTATTATAAGTTATTTTGTTTTTATAGGTAAGTTACATTACAATTTCTGGTTAATACTTATATTAGCGGGATTGATAGGAAGTTTGATATTTTTAATTTTCATAATAATTTTCATAAAAAGTGCCCAGTATGTCAAGATAATGCAGATGACTTTGCTATCCGGAAATTAGGTACTGAATCAGTAATTAGTGCTCTACAGGAATTGGCATATGGAGATATTATGTTACCAGATAAACATAAGGATAGATATAAATTAGAAGCAATAAAACAACAATTAGAAAGGATAAAGAAAAGATGGGGAGGAATATAAAGAAGAAATTTATAAAATTTATAGATATAGTTCCTTTGTTGATTGTTGCAGTATCAAGTATGATTGGTATAATAAGTGGTTTAAGAACTTCTTCCCACAAAATTTCGGTTACTGGACTTTGGGATGCATTAATTAATATAGGTCTTATAAAAAAACCAGATACAGAGAATATATGGTTAACTGTCACGATTCCTAATCTTCTTTTATCATTGAAAGTTGGATTTTTAGGGCTTATAAGTGGCGGACTTTTTACTTTTCCTTATTTATTGAGCTGGTGGTCCCTATGGGTCTCAATAATTAAAATAAATTCTATCAACAAAAGCTTTTTTGTGATACCCGAATCAATTGGTGTGACCACTGTCGTGATTTCTTTAATTTATATGGGGTTAAATTATTTAATATATAAAAAGTGGCCAAGATACCAAATTATATTATTTTTCCTCGGCGTTTTACTAATATTAATTGGAGGGATAATAGAGCAACATGAAATTTCAAGCTTTGTTAAATAGAAAAACCCAAGTAATTTCAATTAAGAAAATTTTTTTGCCTATAATTATTATCTTAGTATCAATATCTCTTACCATCCTAAGCCAAGCTAAATTTTTTTCTGGATCGCTAAAAGTATTATTTGAAAGCGGTTTTATTATGCTCGGAATGGTATTTTTTTAAAATTCATTATTTTATTTCCAATATTAGTAATAATAAGGTTAGTCAGGTCCAAAACTGCTTCACGAACAATTACACGAATGCTCTTGCCCTTTGCTCTTAACTCGTGAAACATGATAATAACTCCATAGCATTTATTCCCCACCGATCCTTTGCGTGTATTAACAGCCGGATATTTCGCCAGAGGGTGGGTCATTTCCTTTTCGTTAGCACAGGATCAATAGATTGCACCGGAAATTTTAATTTTCTTTTAAATCTTCTGCCAAAATCAAATCTGCACTCTTTCCCTGCAAATATCCCACTACAATCTGATTCAACTTGGGATACATACCTATATCATCGGAGGTTTTTAAAAGGATGTCGTCGTGAATCATCCCTATGACTTCACCCTCTTTAAAGCTCTCACCCCGCCTGATTATCCTGTGCTTTTGCTTGGCATCGTCAATGGAATCGGTGTACAAAACCTTTCCGTTCTTGATAATGGCAAAGGCAGTAGCATATTCTTCTAATTCAAAGATCTCATGGGACGACACCAAAAGGGAATTGCCAAGCCGGGCATATTGGTTGATGAGATGAATAACCTCATTTCTAATAGTAGGGTCCAAATGCTGGGTTAGCTCATCCAGCAAGAGAAGGTCAGTTCCACTGGATAGAGCAAGACCAAGCAGGAACAGGGTTCTTTGCCCTATAGAATAGCTTTCAACCTTCTGGTTTAAATTAAAGTTATATTTTACTACAAAATCTTTAAAAAACTGATCATTCCAGGCAGGATAAAGGCTTTGCCAAAGACTTCGGTAATCCGCCGCGGTAAAATTGCGAAAAACCTTGCGGTCTTCAGGGACAACAGCTATTCTGGTCTTTACTTCATTGGCAAAAGGCTTTCCGAATAAAATAACTTCGCCTTCATCTTTTTTAATGGCATTGATAATGCATTTTATGGTTGTTGTCTTGCCCGCGCCGTTTGGTCCAATTAACGCTAAAACCTCACCTTTTCCCAAGCTAAAGGAAATATCGCTTAAAATCTGCTTGCCTCTAATCTGCTTGCTTAAGTTTTTTACTTCTAAAACCATTTAGAGCTCACCACCATTTTTAAGATATATCCAGTAGCCAGCAAAGCAAATTATTGCCGCAAATACGAAAGCAAAGAGGATATTCCCCTGATTGGTAAAGCTAATCCAGCTATAAGGGTTAATTGACGCCCTACCAATACTTCCTAAGAGGGCATCCAGCAAGACGATAATAAACGGCCAACCGATATTATCTAAGCCCTGGGAAACGCAAAGCATGACCACCCCGAACATGGCCAAAGTAAAGTTAATGCTTTTTATGCTGAACATTCCTTTTTCGGCAATGGTTGTTGGCCAAAGGGCCTGGGTTATAATCGAGGAGGCTAAAACCAGCAACAGTAAAAATCCCAAGTTATAGAGGTAGAGCTCTTTGCGGGAAAAGGGTAGAAAATAAAAAGCTTCGTCGCGCCGGTTTTTGATATCCGCCGGCAGCATTGAGGCACTTATGAAAAATATAGCGATAGCTTTTACGGAAAAACCGGGCGCAAACAGCAAAACCAGAAAGATAAATAGCCTTCCCATCTTTTCTTTAAGTTGTATTTTGATAAAATTTTCCATTTTATTGATAAATTCAGGCATCAGGGGAGCTTTCATTTTTCCATACCTCCTCAAAGATTAACATGGTGGTATAAAAATCGATTCCTAAAACTTTTATTTTTTGGATGCAATCCTTTATAGTCTTAATAATTTCATCATCAACGCTGATATCCTTTTTGACAAAATACCCCACTCCCTGTTCGGCCTCGATAAAGCCTTCGTTTTTAAGTTTGTCTAAGGCTTTTAGCACGGTATTGATGTTTACATCAAAGATATATTGCAAATCCCTCACCGGTGGGAGCTGGGCCCCCTGGGGGAGATTGCCCAGAATTATCTCTGCTTTGATCATGTTGCCAATTTGGATATATGCCGGGATACCGCTGTGTTTATCAACCTTTCTTAACATCTTCACCATCACTCTCTGTTAATTTTTGTAAAACCAGAATGCTCGAGAACCACTCCGTCTAAATTTTTTAAAGTAATATTACCCGCCAGGGAATTAAGTTTAATTTTAGCTTCATCGTTTGGTTTTGCAGTTATCTCAATCCGGCCGTTGATGGCCAGGGAATCCACCGTGAGCTCTTTCAAAGCTACCTTCATGTTTACCTCTGCCCCCATACCATCTATTTTCATATAGTTAAACCGATACGTTCCCCTTAGCTCCATTCCCATCCCATCAACCTCAAGGTTATCCCCTGCGAAATTACCATTCAGCATAAGCCCCGCCGCATTGATGTTTAAGTTCTTTACGTTAAGGTCCGAAGAAAGATACGCCCCGGCGCAGTCAATAAAAACCTCTTCAAAGTTCCCTTCCCCTTTTAACTTTACCCCGGCGGCAGAGATTTTTAAGTTTTTCAAATTATCTTTTCCTAAACGGATTACATAGGTTACATCCCCTTTTTGCCCGCCGGTAACCACCGTTTTATCACCTTTCTGGCTTAACTTAAGCTCTGCCGAGTATTCGATCTCATCCCCCTCCACCAGAGAAATTTCCACACCGCAGTCAGTATCAATCTCTACGGTCTTGGCCGTCAAGGGCACTCTTTTGTCAGGGTTAACCCGGGCCTTGGATAAATACTTTTCAATGTCAAAGTTTTTCATCTGGGCACTATCAAAGCTATTTGTATAACTTTTCCAGCTACCAAAATCGCTAAGCCATACAGGCCAGATGGCCGCTTGCCCAATAAAATTCGGATTTGTAAAAAAGCTAAAAACTACTACAATTGAGCTTAAAATTATGAAAGATATCCTGCTTCTTGGAAGCCCAAGGCCAATTAAAAGGATTGCTAAAAGCACCAGCAGAAGTTTAATTGGCAGATACGGTACAACCCACGCCATTAACCCTAACAAAATTGCCGAAATAATCTTTAAAACAGGTTTCGTCGTATGCACTGAAGCTGTCTTAAAACCCAAAGATAAATTGGTTTTTAAAACTAGCAACAGACCAATTATCCCAGTTAAGATTAAAAACATCATGACCAAACTCCCAAGGTTCATTTTTAACATTTTCCAAACCTCCATCATTGTTTTATACTGTTATATAATTATATAACACTATGAAAGCAAGCTGTCAAGGTGGCATCAGGGCAACATAGATACTTGCTTAAAACATCTCTTGCAGTCAAAACTGGCAAAGAAAAACACCTCATCGGTGCCCGGGGAAAAATTTTGCAAAACTGCGGAATTTTCTACGGCAAAAAAAACAAATTCTTCTTGACAAAAAAATGTACCATTAAATTAAAATGTAAACGAAGTAATGATTTATACTAATTTTAAAAAATTTTCAGCTTTTTCCCCCTTCCGTATTCTTAAACTTTTACCGACACTTGTGAAAGGGTGAAAAGTTTTGATCTTATATGCGGAAATTGCGACCTGGCTAATAAGTGCTGCGCTTTTTACTTTTTGGTTGTCTTTTGCTTTAGCCGGTAGTTTAGCTGAAGCTACCGATGGCTATGTCCAGGGTCTTTGGGCTAAAAGCTTAGTTACTATTTTGGGCGGTTTAGCAGTAAACCTGGTTGGGATGGGAGTTTCCAAAATAAAGGCAACTAAAATCTATTCTGTAAAGGTTTTAATTGATAAATACCCTTTTACCACTTGGCAATGTCTGTTGACTTTATTTAACGGAGCAAGATCAAAAAAAGTTATCAGAAATATCGCTTATTTACCGGGTTTAAAACAAGTTTCCAAAACCGCTGATAGTTCAACTTTAATCCTCGAAGACGCCGAACGCCAAAATAAGAAAATATTCATAATCACCCTACTGGTCCTTTTTATTGGTGTCTTTGCCTTATTTACAACACCCCTTTTAGTATCCCTTATTTTTCTTAATGTTAAAAAGTTACTATTACCTTACTTACCTTTAGAAGTCATCAAAGACCTTTTAAGTATTTTAGTGGGCTAATCATTGGCAAAATGATATTACCCTATATAGGAACTGCAAGCAAATATTCATTTATTACCGTTCGCTTTTTTTCCAAACCACTAAAAAAGGCTTATGGTTTTCCTGTTTTTGTAAGCCCCCTGGTCTCCTTTTTAACTCCTAAAGGAGTTATCCTTGGCCTTGCCGATCCCCAAGGCCGCATCTTTATCGATTCCGAATACGTAAAAAATGATAACTACCGGGAATATTTAATAGCCCATAAAGCCGGTCATCTTCTAGATCGCAAATTTAAAATGATTGGGATGATTATTTCGCCGGTACTCATACCCTGGGGATTACTTATTCTGTTTACTTTAAGTAGTTACTACCAGGCTACGGGATATACGGCAATTGGGAAATTTTTAAATACAGCCGGTTTAGTGCTTATTTTCTTATTAATATTTTTCTGGGTAAAATATGACGAGCTTAGAGAGTTTAGAGCTGATGATTACGCCATAAAATTAATTGGCTTAACCACCACGGAAAAAGCTTTAGAAGAATTAGCCTTGGCTTTCAAAACTACCCCTGAGGCTTTATACGGAAAATCATCCTTTGATATTAGATTAGAGAGGATTAGAAAAAAAGTTTCAAAACATTAAATAAGGGGCTACCCGATAAAATCTTGTGATAGCCCCTTTATTTTTAAATTTCCTTATTTAGTTCCAACAATTTCTCCTTCCGCTACCGCCGCCTGAGCGGCTGCCAGACGAGCAATCGGTACCCGGTAAGGCGAACAGCTTACAAAGTCAAGACCAATTTGGTGGCAGAATTCTACGGAGCTGGGTTCACCACCGTGCTCACCGCAGATACCGACCAGTAAATCCGGACGGGTTTTCCGCCCACCTTCGACGGCTATCTTCATGAGTTTACCTACACCTTTGCGGTCCAAGACGATAAAGGGATTTTCCTTTAAAATCTTCATATCTAAGTAGTGGGTTAAAAACTTCCCTTCGGCGTCGTCCCGGCTAAAACCAAGGGTAGTCTGGGTTAAGTCGTTAGTACCAAAGCTAAAGAATTCGGCAACTTCGGCCAGTTCATCGGCCAGGAGCGCTGCCCTTGGTAATTCAATCATGGTGCCGGAGGTGTAGTGGAAGGTAACCCCTTCTCTTTCCATTACTTCCCGGGCAATGGCATCAATTTTTTCTTTAAAGAACTTCATTTCGCTGAGGTCAATGGTTAAGGGAATCTCTACTTCCGGATAGACTTTATACCCTTCTTTAGTTAAGCGGGCAGCAGCGTTAAAGATGGCCCGAATCTGCATTTCGTAAACTTCCGGGAAGGTAATACCCAACCGGCAGCCCCGGTGTCCCAGCATCGGGTTAAATTCGTGTAAAGATTTTACTTTCTTTAAAAGAACTTCTTTTTCGGCAAGTAATTCTGGATTATCTCCCCGCACCCTGAGCTCGGTAGTCTCCACCAATAGTTCTTCTAAGCTTGGTAAAAATTCATGCAGTGGCGGGTCCAGGAGCCGGATACATACCGGATAGCCTTCCATAGCTTTTAAAATGCCGTAGAAATCCCCTTCCTGCATGGGAAGGAGGTGAGAGAGAGCTTCTTCCCGCTCCTCCTTGGTTTCGGCTAAAATCATTTTTTGCACATAAGGAAGCCTATCTTGCCCCATAAACATATGTTCCGTCCGGCAAAGGCCAATGCCTTTGGCTCCAAACTCCCGGGCTTTTTGGGCATCTTCCGGAGTATCAGCATTGGCCCGGACTTCCAGCCGCTTTAACTCATCGGCCCATTCTAAAAGTTTAAGAAATTCCGGTGATAACTCTGGATCTTTCATCGGTACCGTTCCGAGAATCACCCGACCGGTCGAACCATCAATGGAAACAAAATCCCCTTCTTTTACGGTAAGGTTGCCTACGGTAAATAATTTTTTTTCATAATCAATCTTAATAGCTTCACAACCGCAAACACACGGCTTACCCATCCCTCGGGCCACTACCGCCGCATGGCTGGTCATTCCGCCCCGGCTGGTTAAGACCCCCTGGGCAGCTACAATGCCGTGAATGTCATCGGGAGTGGTTTCCGTCCGGACCAGCAATACCTTTTTCCCTTCTTTGCCCAGTTTCTCCGCTTCATCGGCATCAAAAACCACAATACCGGAAGCGGCTCCCGGCGAGGCAGGAAGACCTTTGGCGATAACCTCGACTTTGGCATTTGGGTCAATCTGCCGGTGGAGAAGCTGGTCTAATTGTCCCGGTTCCACCAGTAAGATTGCTTCTTTTTTGGTTATTAATCCTTCTTCCACCAAGTCGTGGGCAATTTTTACTGCGGCCTGGGCAGTGCGCTTACCGTTTCGGGTCTGCAGGATGTAGAGTTTACCCCGTTCAATGGTAAATTCGATATCCTGCATGTTTTTATAGTGACTTTCTAAGAGTTTAGCAATATTGACAAACTGTTCATAAACTTCCGGCATTTCTTCTTTTAATTTAGCAATGGGACTGGGAGTACGAATACCGGCGACCACATCTTCTCCTTGAGCGTTGGTCAGATATTCACCGTATAAAACCTTTTCCCCGGTGGAAGGATTACGGGTAAACGCCACCCCGGTACCGGAGTCATTGCCCATATTGCCAAAGACCATTGACTGGATGTTTACGGCAGTACCCAGGTCGTGGGGAATTTTATTTAAATTCCGGTAGACAATAGCCCGGTCGTTATTCCAGGATTTAAAAACCGCTTCAATGGCCATGGTTAGCTGGACTATAGGATCTGAAGGGAAAGGCTTTCCAGTTTTTCTTTCCACCAATTCTTTATATCGGGCAATAACTTCCTTTAAAGCTTCAGCGGAAAGTTCCTGGTCAAAGGTTACCCCTTCTTTTTCCTTTTGCCGGTCTAAAATATGTTCAAACTCATGTTTGGGAATCTCTAAAACCACATCCCCAAACATTTGGATAAACCGCCGGTACGCATCATAAGCAAACCGCGGGTTTTGGGTGTTTTTCGCCAAACCCTCCACCGTTTCATCGTTTAACCCTAAATTTAAGATCGTGTCCATCATGCCGGGCATCGAAAATTTTGCTCCGGACCTGACCGACACTAAAAGGGGGTTAGCAGGATCACCGAATTTTTTCCCGGTTTTTTCTTCAAGATAAGTAAGCTTTTCTTTAACCTCATCCATTAAGCCTTCCGGGAATCTCCCCCCTAAGCGATAATATTCCCGGCAAGCTTCCGTCGTAATAGTCATCCCTGGAGGTACCGGAAGACCAATATTGGTCATCTCCGCAAGATTTGCTCCTTTGCCCCCCAGTAAATCTTTCATGTCAGCACGACCTTCATGAAAAAGATAGACAAACTTTGGCACCATCACCCTACCCCTTTCCGATAAATTTCTAAAACTCTGGCAGCGGTTTCTTCCACCGCTTTATTGCTAACATCAATTACGGCACAGCCAATTTTTTTCATAATCCCCAGGGCATAATCCAGTTCCGCCAAAATCCTCTCCATATTGGCATAATCGGCGGTTTGGGACAGCCCCAGAGTTTTTAAGCGCTCTTTTCTTATTTCAAATAAAATAGAAGGCTTAATCGTAAGCCCCACCACTTTTTGCGGCGGTATTTTAAACAGTTCTTCCGGTGGAGATGCTTCAGGAACTAAAGGCACATTAGCTGCTTTAATCCCCTTATGGGCTAAATACATACAGAGCGGGGTTTTAGAGGTTCTAGAAACCCCGATTACCACCAGATCTGCCCGTAAAAGCCCCCGGGGCTCTTTACCGTCGTCATATTTTACAGCAAACTCAATAGCTTCGACTTTACTAAAGTACGCCTCATCCATTTTACGAATAAGCCCTGGCTGATATTTCGGATTTTGCTTGGTTATTTGTTTTAAGCCTTCTAACATTGGCCCCATTATATCCACATGGGGTATCGAGAACTCATGGGCCCGTTTTTCCAGGTACTCTTTTAAGTCCGGTCGTACCAGCGTATAAACTACCAAAGCTTTGGAACTTTCCGCCTCCTGCAAAGCCTCTTCTACTTCCCGGACCGAACTTAAATAAGGTACCCGTCTTATATCAACCCGACCCGAATCAAACTGGCTGGCAGCCGCCTTTGCCACCACTTCCCCCGTTTCTCCTATAGAATCAGAAAGAATATAAACCACAGGACTCTGCTCTAATTTCAGGTTAATTGCCAATACCTCCTTTTACTTTCCGGCCAGGCTGACGAAAAGCCTTGTAATATTAGTTTTCGTAAAACGACCTACCACCCGGTATTTTTCTTTCCCTTCATGCTGTACCGGTTCTACTACCGGCAGAGAATCAACCTGATGCTGGATTAATTTTTCCGCAGCTCTTAGCACGGACTCATCGGGATAAGTTACGATAATATTCGGCATTCGTGTCATTACAACCCCCACTGGAAGCTTATTTATATCCTTGCCTCCCATGCTAGCTTTGAGCATATCTTTTCTGGAAGCAAGACCTTCTAAAAAGCCTCCTTCGGAAACCACAAAAATAGTTCCCACATCTTCTATAAACATCGTAACGATAGCATCATATACGGAAGCATTTTCCCGGACAACAATTGGTCGGGATTGCACTTCCTGCACTCGAATATTTCCTAATACCCCGGCAATTACATCCCGGGGCTCTCTCCCGGTATAGTAGTAACCAACCCGGGGTCTTGCTCCTAAGACACCGGCCATCGTTAAAATCGCCAAATCCGGTCGTAAAGCCGCTCTACTCAAGTTTAATTTTTGCGCAATTTCCTCCCCGGTGATAGGACCGTGGTTTCGCACTATCTCAAGGATTTTTTCCTGGCGTTTTGTAAGTTCGATATAATTCACCTGCCTTAAAGAAATGTGCTATATTATTTAAATAACTTACAGGATATATTATACTATATTAAGCTCAAAAATACCTCCTAATTAAGAAATTTTTTGCAAAAAATTAACCAGCAATTTTGCTTAAATCGGCAATTTCTAAAACAAGACCTGCAATCGCTCCTAAAATTCCCAATCTATTTTCTCTAATCGTTTCATCCTCGGCCATCACCAGTACTTCATTGAAGAACCGGTCTAAAGGTTTGGCAAGTAATGCGGCGACCGCCATAGCTTTTTGGTAATCTTTAGCCATTAAAGCCTGGGACGCTTTTCCAGCTACTTCCCGGAATTTTTCATAAAGCTCTTTTTCTGCCGGTTCAGTTAAAAGCTCACTCCTAACCTCAGTGCCTTTACCCTTGCGCGCTAAGTTGTAAGCCCGGGTAAAGGTAGTGGCAAGGGCAGTGAAATCCGGGTGGTTTCTAAACTTTTCTAAAGCTTTTACCCTAAGATAAATGTCGTAAATATCATCTTTTTCTAAAACTAATACCGCATCTACCGTATCGTAGGAATACCCTTCCTCTAAAAGAAAACCTTTTAACCGCTGATAAATAAATTCTCTTAGTTTTTCATAAAGCTCGTTTACCTCGTTATTATTTTTCACTGTCTCTGGCAATAAGTTGAAGGCCAAGTTTATCCCATGAGACAACGATAAGTGGAGTTTATTTTCAATTATTGTTCTCAGTAGACCTAAAGCCTGGCGGCGTAAACCGTAGGGGTCAGCAGAGCCAGTAGGAATTTGGTCTAAAGCAAAAAAGGCTGTAAGGTTATCTAATTTTTCAGCGCAGGATAATAAGACACCTGCCTTAGACCTGGCCACTTCATCGCCAGCAAAACGTGGTAAGTAGTGTTCAAAAATAGCCTCGGCAACCTCTCTTTTTTCCCCGGATTTAAGGGCATAATCCCGTCCCATAATTCCTTGAAGTTCGGGAAATTCATAAACCATGTTGGTAGCAAGGTCAGCCTTAGAAAGCTCTGCCGCCCTTTGGGCGATACTTATTGTATCCATAGCTTCAAAAAGCTCTTTTCCGAGATCCGTTACCAGCTGTTTTAAACGTAAAACTTTATCCCAAACCGTCCCGAGTTTTTCCTGAAATACTATACGGGTAAGTTTTTCATTGTAACTCTCTAAAGATTTTCTCAAATCTTCCCGGTAGAAAAACCGGGCATCGTACAGACGAGCTTTTAAAACTCTAGCATAGCCCTCGGCAATTTCTTTTAAATTTACGTCTCCACCATTTCTAATAGCTAAAAATTTATGATATAAACTACCGTCTTTCCGGTATAGGGGGAAATAACGCTGGTGTTCTTTCATTGGTGTAATAATTACTTCCTTGGGCAGTGCTAAAAATTCTGGGTCAATTTCGCCAATAACAACAGTGGGGTATTCCACTAAGTTTGCATTTTCCAGTAAAAGTTCTTCGTCCTGCTCCACCGTTACTCCTTCTTCCCGGGCAATCCGCTCTAAAGCATTCCGAATTACTTCTACTCTTTCTTTTAAAGACACAAGAACATAATTCTCCCGCATCAGCGTGAAGTAGTCAGAAGCCTTTTCTAAGTAAATTTCCTGCTTTCCTAAAAACCGGTGGCCTTTTGATAGGCGGTCCGCTTTAATCCCTGCTACTTCAAAGGAAATTACCTTGTCTTCTAATAGAGATACAACCCAGCGAATGGGTCTAATAAATTTAAACTCCTGCTCACCCCAGCGCATAGGCTTGGGAAACGATAAACTTTTAATTAGTTTTTGTGCTATTTCCGGCAAAAGTTTAGAAACCTCTTCCCCGCCGGTTTTTTTCCTGGCAAAAATATACTCTACCCCATTTACTTCTTTAGTAACTACCTCATGCGGCTCAATGCCCTGGCTTTTGGCAAAACCAAGAAGTGCTTTGGTGGGGTTACCTTCGCTATCATAAGCTGCCTTCAAAGATGGCCCCCGTACTTCCAAAATTTTTTCTTCAGTTTTTTCTAAAATTCCAGAAACCCATAAAACTATTCTCCGGGGTGTAGCCTCAGTGATTAAAGATTCATAAATAATGCCATTTTCTTTAAAAAGCTCATCCCCTTTATTCTGGGTCTCTTCAATTATACCCGGTATAAAACGAGCAGGAATTTCTTCAACCCCAATTTCCAGTAAATAATCCATCTTAATCCCCCCTGCTTATTTTTTAAGAAGCGGAAAACCAAGATTTTCCCTCTGCTCTAAATACTTCTGAGCAATCAAGCGCGCCATGTTTCTAATTCTTCCAATATAACTAGTTCTTTCGGTTACCGCAATCGCCCCCCGGGCATCTAAAAGGTTAAAGGTGTGCGAGCATTTTAAAACAAAGTCATATGCCGGAAGAACAACTCCTGCTTCAATTAAACGTTTTGCCTCCGCCTCAAAATCTTTGAACCAGGAAAAGAGTTTATCCACATCGGCCAGTTCAAAATTATATTTGGAATTTTCAATTTCCCCCATCAGGTGGACGTCGCCATAAGTTACCCCATCTACCCAGATAATGTCGTAAACGCTTTCTTTTTTCTGAAGGTACATGGCAATACGCTCTAAGCCGTAGGTAATCTCCGCCGAAACCACCGGAAGATCAATGCCTCCGCACTGCTGAAAATAAGTAAACTGGGTAATTTCCATCCCATCTAACCAGACTTCCCAACCCAGCCCCCAGGCACCTAAAGTTGGCGACTCCCAGTTATCTTCCACCAGGCGAAAATCGTGCTCTTCAAGGTTAATTCCCAGGTATCTTAAGCTATCCATATAAAGCTCCACCACATTATCGGGGTTAGGCTTTAAAATCACCTGATATTGGTAATAATGTTGCAAGCGGTTGGGGTTTTCTCCGTACCGACCGTCGGTTGGTCTTCTCGACGGTTCTACATACGCCACCCGCCATGGTTCCGGTCCCAAAGCCCGCAAAAAGGTGTGGGGATTCATGGTCCCGGCACCTTTCTCGGTATCATAGGGCTGGGCAATGATGCATCCCTGCCGGCCCCAGTACTCGTTTAGTTTTAAAATAATTTCTTGAAAAGTAAGCATTAAAACACCTCCGTTTTAGATGTTAGATGTTAGATGTGAGAAGTTAGAAGTTGGAAAAATCAAACTAAACAAGACCTCAAAAACTTAAAAGCCCCTTTGTCCCGGCAAAATGCCAGGGACGAAAGGGGCTTCCTTCCGCGGTTCCACCCTGATTGGCCAATAACGGCCCACCTTAATTTTGCAGGCTTTACTCCCTCTAAAGGTTTCCTCCTGCGGGCTCCCCGGCGCCTTCACTACCTATCCTTACCGGGTCACACCGACCCCCGGCTCTCTTTAAAGGAGTTAGCAGCTACTCCTCCGGTTCACTGCCGTAACGTTATTTTGTTTTGAAATAATTTACCAGAGCTCTAAAAAAAAGTCAAGCTATAAAAGCTTTATTTTTTCTCCCAACTGGAACCCCAGAAAATACTCCAAAATGGCTTTAATTCGTTCTAGTACCCGTTCCTCAATAGAAAGATTGGCTAGTTTTTCTGGCCCTGCAAGCAATAAAGTGTTTATATTTTTTAAAATTTCCGGAGTCACTTCAAAGTAAAACCCCGTCTCAAGACGGCAATCGGGACAGACAACGCCTCCTTCTCCAGCTCCAAAATACCACCATTCTCCCCGATAAGGTTTGCGGCAAATTGCACAGTGGGTCGTAACAGGTTTAAATCCAGTAAAGGCCAAAAGTTTTAATTCAAAATTTCTCAGGATTAATTTTGACCAAACTCCATTATTTAAAAACCGAAAACTATATAAAATCCAGTTATAAAGTTTAAAGTTTTCCTGCTCCCACGGCCAAAAGCGGTCAGTTAACCAGGCTATTTCTGCAGCAGCATCTAATAAAGCTTTTGTTCCGTAAAGATTAGGGAAATACTCTAATCCTTCAGCTTGTTCCGCTACAAAATACTCCTTATTCTTACGAAGATAAATATTTGTACGGGTAAATTCTAAAAGAGCTCCTCGTTTTTTGCTCTTTACTTTCTTTGCTCCATAAGCTACCACTTTAATTTTTCCCAGGTCTTTAGTAACTACTGTTAACATCCGGTGACCATCGCCAAAATCACTTCCTTTTAAGGTAATCCCTTCTACCAGGTAAAATTTCAATATTCATCCCTCAACTTTAGTAATTTTTAAATTTCAACCAAAGTAAATTATGGTTTACCATTATAATTATACCATCTTCTGATTACAAAAGTATTACGAATAGATGAATGGAATCATGTGATCGGGGGCAAGATAAAATTTTAGTCTTCCCCGGTTACCCACAGTAATCCGTTAAGGACTGTGAGTTTTTCCTCTCTCCGATTCCTGCGTATGATTGTTGAGCCGGATACATTAAAACTACTACCTCCGGGCGAATTCGGAGAGGTAGCGGCTAAAGGCCACGATCAGGAAAAACTAGCCAGGTATAAAGTTCCAAAATACGTTGAGTTGAGGGCTGAACTTCCCAAAACCGCTATCGGTAAGCTTTTACGGCGGGCTCTGCGCAAAGAAGCCAAAAAGTAACCGAAAGGGACGGTTCGAGAGGACTGAAAAAGTAACATTTTTTAGGCGCAAATTGGCTTTTTATAGCTGTAAAATCTTCCTTTAAACAAATATTT
>NZ_BDJK01000032.1 GCF_001950255.1 Carboxydothermus pertinax | reverse complement strand
TTATACATAAATTATATCATAAATTTAGGGGCTATTGTTATTTTATTCTACATTTTCTATTTTTTATAATACTTTTTTCAGGGGTCTCGGACAGTCCTATCATTATTAGTGCAAACGCATAAACTTTTATCTGATGCTCTTTCCATTTGCTTTGAAAGAGATTTAAAAAGAAAAGGTAATCCTTTTCCCCGTGAAAGATTGCCTCTTTTTTATTGCCGCGAACAATTATATGATAAATTCTTTCTGGTTTAAAAAACGATTTGCTCTTGGAAAAAGCTCTCCCCCAAAGTATAAAAATAGGGACAGTCCCTAAAATTACCGTACCAGGATAATTTGGGGACTGTCCCTAAATTACTACTTTTTCTTTTCGACGTAAATGGCGCAGTCAGGGCAAACCATTTGGCAAATGCCGCAGGCAATGCATTTATTATTGGACTCCACCGAAGGGGTGCCGTAGACGCCTAATACCTCTGACCAGGTAATGGCTTTTGTTGGACATTTTTCAATGCAAAGACCGCAGCCTTTGCAGAGACTCGGGTAAATTGTCCAGGTCCCTTTAGGATGCTCAAGGACTCTTCCTTTAAATTCCACCGGTCTTCCCCCCTTCTACTGTTCCCGGACCAGGGAAGCGCCCCGGTCAATGGCTTTATAGTTTAATTCCCGAAGTTCCGGTGCTTTTTCAAACTTATAACCGAGTTTCTTTTCAATGGCTTTTTTCGCTTGTTCCATGGAAACTACTCGGGTAGCTTCCAGTACTGCCCCCATAATAATGACGTTAAACACCCGGGGGTGAAGCTCTTTTTTTGCCACTTCCAGCGCAGGGATAGCTAAGATTTTTTTGGCATTAGTAGGTAAATCCTGCTCTACCCCTTCTATACTGCTGTCGTAAACAAAAATAGTATTTTCGTCCACATACTGCCGGGTCCGCCGAACAGCCCTATCGGAAAGAGCCACCACAATGTCCCCTTTTTCAAATTTAGGACTGCCTATGGGTTCATCGCCAATTTGCAAAAAGGCTATGGAAACGCCACCGCGCTGCTCTACTCCAAAGTTAGGGATATAAATTGCCTCCCGTCCTTCTTCGTTGGCCGCTTCAGCAATGATTTCCGCCACCGACTGCACCCCCTGGCCACCTTCTCCCGCCAGGGCTATTTTTACGACCTTCGCCATTTTTATTCCCCCTTCCCGGGTACTTTTAATTCCCCAACTTTAAAGTACTGGGTCATGGTTTTTTCAATAAAGTTCCAGGTTTCGGCTGCATTGGTCCGCCAGTTGGTGGGACATCCGGAAAGCACTTCGACAAAGGAAAAGCCGTTGCCCGCCATCTGGTTTTCGAGAGCTTTTTTAATAAATCCTTTTAACTGGCGAAGATTAGCTACCGTCCCCCGGGCTACATATGCTCCCTCCTGGGTTATTGCCGCTACCATCTCCGGGCCTAAAGTGGGATAGCCGGCTTCGTTGACATCCCGACCGTAAGGAGTAGTTTCCGTCTTTTGCCCGGGAAGAGTGGTAGGCGCCATCTGTCCTCCGGTCATCCCGTAGTTGGTGTTATTGACTAAGATGACGGTAATTTTTTCATTACGAGCAGCTGCGTTTACTAAGTGCTGGGAACCGATAGCATAGCCGCCGCCGTCACCCATGTAAGCTATGGTAATTAATTCTGGGTTTGCCCGTTTAATTCCAGTAATAACCGGTGTAGTACGGCCATGGTGGGTTTGAATGGTATCAACGTTAAAGAAGTCCCAGGCTAAGAGTGAGCAGCCAATATCTACACCAAAAACTGCTTTATCCTGAATGCCGAGCTCGTCAATTGCCTGGCCTAAAGCTTTTAATACTATCCCGTGGCCGCAGCCGGGGCAGAATTTATGGGGTTTTGATTCTATATTCCAGCTTTTAGGAATTTGCGGATAATTCACCTATATCCCTCCCTTATTTAACCTCGTGGTACTTGGCCACGATCTCTTCCTGGGTGATGCCCACACCCGGCTTTAAGATAGTGTGAATCTCTACATCAGTGCCGTAAATTGCTTCTTTAATTTGCTTTAAAAGCTGGCCATAGGACGATTCAGCAATGATTAGCTTTTTCGCTCTTGAAGCGATTTCCCGGAGTTCGTTTACAGCTAGAGGTCTTAGGGTAATTGGTCGGAAATAACCAACTTTTTTCTCGCCTTGGGCTAAAAGTTCTTTTACAGCTCCTTTTGCCGCCCGGGAAACCACCCCGTGGGCAATGATTACGGTATCAGCTTCAAAGGCGTTTAACTCTTCAAACTCTACTATTTCCGGAATAATGGCTTCGTACGCTTTGGCAATATTCATGACCACTTCATACAGTTCTTCTTCGGTATTGTAGGTGTTCCGCATATGACTTGGTTTTCGGTCAATACCGGGTGTTCCGGGAGCACCCATGTAGGGAGTGGGTTTAACAAGCTCGATGCCGCGTTCTGCTGGATCGTACATAATACAGGATTCCCGCATTTTCGCTTGATAACCGTCCCCTAAGATAAAGGTTGGGAAGCGGTATTTCCAGGCAGTATTAAAGCCTTTAATGACATAGTCGTAAAGATCCTGGTGGGTAGCGGTAGAATAAACAATGCGAAAGCCTTCTCCGTTGCCCCCATAGGTAGTCATAGTTACTTCCTGTTGAGAATAAATAACAGTGGCAGTAGATGGGCCGCCTCGCTGCTGGACAATTAACAGGGAGGGTATCCGCATCATTTCCGCCATGGACATAGGCTCCTGCATTAGGGTATTGCCAGGACCGGCGGTAGCGGTAAAGGCTTTCCGCCCGGCTAAAACCCCGCCCAAGGTCGTAAATCCTGCAGACAGCTCATCTTCCGTCTGCAAAAATTTTTTGCCGTACTTGGGGGCAAGTCTTGTCCAGTAGTGCATAATTTCGTTTTGGGGAGTAATCGGGTAACCATACATAATATCCGCTTCGGCCATAATCGCCGCATAAGCGATTACTTCGTTCCCGGTCATGAAGACTCTCTGCTCCCCGGTAACTGGCTTGTTTGCCATTTTTGGCACCTCCTCGTAGTATTACCAAAAGGTTTTTGGCATGTATCTTATTAACCCCTTAACCGGGGTTTTAAGCTTTTGAATATTTTCTTCATTACCGTTAATTAGTTTTTGGTCTACCGCCGTCCATAATACCGGCAGATTTAAAATTTTGGCTGCTTTTAATACTTTTTCTTCTCCTTCCAAGATCACATCCCAAGTAGTATCATCACCAAGGTGGGTATTATTTATTAAACCATCCACCCGTCCGATACTCCGAACATGTTCAACGATATCGTCTATTTCCCTGGTCATCGGTCGGGAAACATTGATAACCGCATAAATTTTTAAATTTGGTTCCTGCTCAAGCCCTTCAATTAAGTTTAAGCTTTTAGAGCCAGCAACGCCATATCCGACATCAAAAATTACGTCTCCGGGGTTTTTTAGAGCCCAGCGAACTTCCGGCTTTAAAAGCACTCCTGTTTCACCAAAACCTAAGGCCTCATTTCGTTCCCAGGCCAGTACCTTAAGCCCCAGGGCTTCTAACTCCTTTTTTATGGGTGTCAGGGTATAAAAGGGCTCTACCGTATCGAGGTCAACCAAGTTTACGGTACGCCCATTCTTCTTTAGCTCCAGGGCCCGGTTTACGGCATTTTCACTCTTACCGCTGGCGTATTCGCCAATAAAAGCTTCCACAATGCGCACTCGGTATCATCCTAAACTGTTATATAATTTTTAATTAAGGCAATTTATTTTTGTATAATATCCCCTAAAAACGCAAAAGCGGGACAAAGTACCTTTGTCCCGTCTAATGCTGCGTTTTAAATTAGTATACCTCTAATTTCTTTAAAACGTCAAGTTTTAACAAAAAAATTATTCCGTATACTTTTTTGCAAGGTTTACAAATTTGGTAAATTCTTTTAAAAAGCCTAACTCTATCACTCCGGTAGGGCCGTTTCTTTGTTTTGCTATTATTATTTCCGCAATGCTTTTCTTTTCCGTTTCAGGCTTATAATACTCCTCCCGGTAAATAAACATGACAATATCCGCATCCTGCTCTAAGGAACCTGATTCCCTTAAATCCGACATAATAGGCCTTTTATCCTGCCGCGCTTCCACCGCCCGGGAAAGTTGCGACAAGGCCACTACCGGCAAGTCCAGCTCTTTAGCAAGACCCTTTAAGGCCCGGGAAATTTCGGAAATTTCCTGTTGACGACTTTCCGCCCGGCGGCTGCCTCCTAAAAGCTGGAGATAGTCAATGATGATTAAACCAACATTTTTCTCTTGCTTAAGCCTTCTTGCCCGGGCTCTGAGCTCCCGGATGGTTAAACCCGGGGTGTCGTCAATGTAAATAGGGGCTCTAGCTAAAACCCCCGCCACTTCCGTGAGCCTAAGCCAGTCTTCATCACTAAGCTCGCCCGCCCGTACCCGGTGTTGGTCCACCATAGCCTCCGAAGTTAGCATCCGGGTGACTAACTGCTCTTTCGACATCTCCAAGCTAAAAACCGCTACCGGTACCCCGCTTTTAATGGCAGCATTTTGGGCTATATTAAGACAAAAACTGGTTTTTCCCATCGCCGGCCTAGCCGCAATAATAATTAGGTCGCTTTTTTGCAACCCATTTAACATCCGGTCCAAGTCATAAAAGTGGGTGGGTATTCCGGTAATATTGCCCCGATTTTGATATAAAAACTCAATCCTCTCAATGGCCTCGTAAACTATTTCTCTTACCGCGGTATAGGTCTGCTGGTTTCGTTTCATCCCCACTTCCAAAACCAGCCGTTCCGCTTCTTCTAGAATGCTTTCGGCGTCTTTTTCATTATAGCTAAGCCTTTTTATTTGTTCTGAAAGATCGATTAAGTGCCGTAATATTGCTTTTTCTTCTATAATATCGGCATGACTTTCTAAAGTGGTTTCCGGTACTGCCATTGCCAAAAGGGAAGCTACGTACGATACTCCCCCTGCCCGCTCCAATTCGCCTTTTTGTTTTAAGGCTTCAGTTACCGTTAACAGGGTAATCGGCTCGCCTTTTTCATTTAAATCGAGCATTACCTGGTAAATTAATTTATGGGCTTCCCGGTAAAAATCCTCAGGCTTTAAGATCTCAATTACTTTATAGAGATTTTCCCCTTTAGTTAATATAGTCCCTAAAACCGCCTGTTCGGCATCAATATTTTGCGGAGGAAGCTTTAAAAGCTCATCCATAAAGAATCCTCCTACACTGCCCGGGTGGTTAAGGTGTTAGCTCCAGAATTGAAAAGGGGCTTTTGGGTTGCAATCTCCACCACTTCTTCCACCGTTTTTACCGGGACTACTTTAATTCCTAAGAGGCCCCGGGGAACATCTTTTAAATTATCATGCGGTATTAATACGGTATTAATTCCTGCCTGTTTGGCTCCGTAAATCTTTTCCGGAATACCTCCCACTGGTTTAATCCGGCCATGTACCGAAATCTCCCCGGTAATAGCAATATCCTGGCGGAGAGGAGTTTTGGTAATAGCTGAATACATCACCAAAAACAAAGCCGCTCCGGCCGACGGGCCGTCAATATTCCCTCCCCCTATTACGTTTACGTGGAGGTCATAATTTTGGGGATCAAGGCCAGTGATTTTTCGGATAGAAGACAAAGCGTTAAATACCGAATCTTTAGCCATGGAGCCGGCGGTATCGTTAAACCGTACTGTTCCCCGTCCGGGAGTTTTGGCATCAAACGCTATCCCCTCAATCTCTAAAACCGACCCCAAGTATTGATATACCCCTAAACCAAATACTTTACCTATTTCATAGGTATCGCTACCCTTAACTAAATTATTGGGAGTAATTCGACTTACGCTAACTACCTCTAATATATCATCGACAGTAATTGTTAAATTGCCCGCATCTGGATTTTTAAACCGAGCAACTGCGTAACCATCGGCCAAGATGTTAACCGCCTTTCGCCCTTCCACCGTATAGCCGGCAATTAACTCCGGCACATTTGGAGCAAGTTTGACATTTAGCTTTTGGGCGGCATTTAAAACAATCTCCTTTATTTCTACAGGCCCCAAGGGCTCAAAAAAGATTTCAGCGCAGCGAGACCTTAGCGCCGGATTTATTTCTTCCGGTGAGCGGGTCGTAGCCCCAATTAAAATAAAATCGGCCGGAGCACCTTCCTCAAAGATTTTTTTAATGTACTTGGGAACATTGGGGTCATCGGGGTCGTAGTAGGCGGAGTCAAAAAACACCCGTTTATCTTCTAAAACTTTTAAAAGCTTATTTTGTAAAAGAGGGTCAAGTTCCCCAATTTCATCGATAAACAAAATCCCACCGTGGGCTTCGGTCACAAGTCCAAGCTTGGGTTCCGGTACTCCCGTTTCCGCTAAATCTCGCCGGGCACCCTGGTAGATAGGGTCATGCACCGAACCCAAAAGGGGGTTGGTTACTTCCCGGGGATCCCAGCGCAAAGTAGTTCCATCCACCTCGATAAAGGGAGCATCCGGAGCAAAAGGCGACCCTTTCCGCTTTTTCGCTTCTTCCAAGCATAGCCGGGCAGCGGTGGTTTTACCTACACCCGGAGGCCCATATAAAAGAATATGCTGCGGAAAAGGCGAAGACAATTTGGCCAGAAGGGCTCGAATCGCCCGCTCCTGTCCTACTATTTCCGAAAAGCTTTGAGGACGTAAAAACGACATAGCAGTCGCAGCAATTTTCGTTTCTTCCAACTTTTCCAGGTGGGCTAGTTTCTTTAGGGTTTGAGCGTTTTCTACGTTTCCGTTTTCTTTTAAGACCTGGCGCCGAATTTCGTCTAAATACTCTTCGTGGCGTTCTTGCATCTTCCGCTCTACTTTACGTTCTAAATCTTCTTCTACCGTCCGGCGGGCTAAGATGTCTGCTATCTGATCTTCAATTTTTTCTAAAATCTCGGAAAGCTCGCCACTAGCCGGTACCCGATTTAACGACGGGTCTTCAAAGACGATTTTCTGAAAACCCAAAACCTTTTCTTCTAATTTTTCTGATTGAATTAGTTTTAACGCTTCTACTTTAGCAGCTTTTAAAATAAGCTTATCTGGACCATATAAATTGGTTAAAACATTTCCAACTAGTTCGACTTTTTTTTCTAATTCCCGCCGTTCTTTGGGCAGTAAAAAAAATTTCAATTTTAACCCCTTCCTTCTTCTTTAACCACTACTTTAAGCCTGGTTGAAACCTCCGGATGAAGCTTTATATCCACCGGATAAACTCCTAGAGCTTTGATGTTTTCTTTAAGTTCAATTTTCCTTTTGTCAATTTTTATTTTATGGGCCCCTTCCAAAGCATCAGCTATATCTTTACTGGTAATAGCCCCAAAAAGCTTACCGTTTTCACCACATTTACCGTATAAAACTACTTCGATACTTTTTATCTTTTCCGCCAGGGCCCGTGCTTCCATCAGTTCTTTTTCTTTCCGGCGGTCTCTAGCCTCTTTTTGCTCCTTTAATTCTTTTAATTTCCCTTCGGTAGCCTCTACCGCAAGACCTTTGGCTATCAGGTAGTTCCGGCCATAGCCTTCGGCTACTTCCACCACATCCCCTTTTTTTCCAAGCTTTTTCACTTCAGTTAGTAGAATTACCTTCATCATTCACCCTCCCGGATTCCCTAAACTTTTTCCGAAAATCAAATAATGTATCGGACATTCCCAGAACCAATATAAACCACATCGCCATAGGTGGATATAAAATCCCAAAAACAATTAAAAAGGTACGCCAAAGAGGCGGTATTACGTCGTTTTTAAAGGCAAAAACGGTTATACTAAGTCCGCTTACAAAAAACAAAAAGCCGGTAATATATATAAGGTTAAAACCAATTTTGCTTAGAAGCGGATACTTGGCAAAACCCGAAAACATCAGTACGCCAACCGCCATTACCACTAGTACCCATATTGGCATCCGCCAGAAGCGAAAAGGTGGTAAATCGGGATAATCGTACCCAAGCCGTTTTAAAAGCTTTTTCGTAATAATAAAGGTTAAATAGGCAAAAATTAAGGAAGAAATAATAATTGCTCCAGGAAATAACAGCTCTGCTATTTTCGGCATTTGAGCAAAAGTATCAGCTAGCATCTTCGCCTGTTCAGTCCCGGGCTTAATAAGCCCTGACTTATAGTAAAACTCCAGGACTTGCTTCCCAGCTTCTTCCATATCCCGGCCAATAGCAAAAGGGTTAATTTTGGTTAAGAAAAACGTTACTCCCCAGGTCAGAACCGTTCCAATCGTTCCAGCAACCATGCCGGCAGTTACTGTAAGGGTTGGCTTTAGGTTTCTTTTAATAAAGTAACCGTAAACAAGCCCCAGAGGTCCTGTTTTAAAAAGAACCGTTAAAACCGAAAGCGGATCGGCCATGGTTAGAAGGGGAAGGATTGCGGCCACTCCCA
This sequence comes from Carboxydothermus pertinax, assembly GCF_001950255.1. Classification (NCBI taxonomy): domain Bacteria; kingdom Bacillati; phylum Bacillota; class Clostridia; order Thermoanaerobacterales; family Thermoanaerobacteraceae; genus Carboxydothermus; species Carboxydothermus pertinax. The sequence continues at coordinate 3,505 of NZ_BDJK01000032.1, read as the reverse complement.
CCGCTAAAATACCAACTTTGGTTGAGTGCCTTACTACCAAAACAGCAATAGGCACAGGGGTAATAAAATCTATTACTACCGCTAAGGGCGGAAAGTAAACGCTTAAAATAACCAATACCGCGGTAATAGCCGCTAAAAAAGCTCCTTCCACCAACTGTCGAGTGCTGTTCAAAAGATCACCTCGTTTATATTAATTCAACTTTAATTATAATCGTAAGTTGCAAATAATTATAGAGTAAATCGCTGGAACTTGCAATAAAACTAAAAAAAGGAGCTAAAAAGCTCCTTTTTTTAGTCGTTTATTCTACAGTGAAAGGCAGTAACGCCATAATTCTCGCCCGTTTAATAGCAGTTGTAAGGCGTCTCTGGTGCCGGGCACAGTTCCCGGAAATCCTCCGGGGAAGGATTTTCCCCCGCTCGGTAATGTATTTTTTAAGACGATTTACGTCTTTATAATCTATATCCGTTATCTTGTCCATGCAAAAAGCACAAACCCGCTTTTTGCGGCGGCCACCTTTTTCTTTTTTCACAGCCCTACCTCCCTTACTTTAAAATGGGATATCTTCATCACTAATTTCAATTTCGGTTCCAAAATCCGCCGGGTCAAAATCTACCGCTGGGAATTCACCGGCAGTAGCTGGGGCTACCCCGGCAGTCTTAGGTTTATCCAAAAACCGGACGTTTTCTCCCACTACTTCATAAACCCTGCGTTTTTGCCCTTCTTTATCGGTATAGCTTCGAATTTGAAGCCTACCTTCCACCATAATGAGCCGCCCTTTAGATAAAACCCGGGCGACAGTTTCGGCAAGTTTCTGCCAGACTACTACATCAATAAAATCGGTTTCCCGCTGACCCTCTTTAGTAGTGAAGGGGCGGTCCACCGCCACCGTTATCGATGCTACCGGCGTTCCCTGGGGTGTATGTCTAAGCTCCGGGTCCCGGGTCAGCCTCCCTATTAAAATAACTTTATTAAACATAAAATTCACCCCAAAAGGTTACTTGTCTTCCCGAATAACAATATGCCGCACAACATCATCGGAAATTCTTAAAAGCCGGTCAAGCTCTTGTGCAGTTTCCGCTTTGGCTTTAAAGTTCATTACCACATAATAGCCTTCCCGGAGCTTTTTAATTTCATAGGCAAAACGCCGTTTGCCCCAGCGGTCGATTTTGGTTACTTCGCCGCCTTCCTGTTCAATCATCCCTTTAAATCTCTCAATAATGCTTTCGGTTTTTTCCGCATCAAGCTCCGGATGCAAAATGTACATTACTTCGTACTGGCGCAGCATTACTTACACCTCCTCCCTCTGGACTATGGCCCTATCTCGCTGGATAGAGCAGGGTAGTACAGTTTGCCGCAAAAATTATAACACTCCCAAGCTATTTTGGCAACCTTATGTATATTTTTTTCTTTTAAATACCAAACTAAAAAAGAAAATTTTTTGGAGGAGGTAGGTAAAATGGCTACAAAAACGTCCATTCACCCATCGGTTAACGAGCTATATCAGCGATTAGCCGAAGACCAGCTTTCCAACTGTTTTGACCGTTTTGACCCCCAGGAAAAGATCCGCTGCAATTACTGCGAGCTCGGGGTTTCCTGTCAGCTCTGCAGTAACGGTCCTTGCCGGATAAACGAAAAGGTTGGAGCAACCCTGGGGGTCTGCGGAATTAACGCCGATGGCATGGCAATGCGCTACATGCTATTAAGAAACGTAATGGGTACTTCAACCTATACTTACCATGCCTATGAAGCTTATAAAACTTTAAAAATGACCGCTCTCGGTAACACCCCCTTTACCATTACCGATAAAGATAAACTTTACCAGATGGCCAAGGATTTAGAGCTAAACACCGAAGGCAAACCGGAAGATGTGGCAGTACGTCTTTCCGACTTTTTAATCTGGGAGTTATACCGGGACTATGACGAACCGGGGAAAATGATTGAGGTCTACGCTCCTTTAAAACGAAAAGAAGTCTGGCGTAAGCTTGGGATTTATCCGGCCGGTCCCCTGCACGAGCTAAAAGATGCCGCCGCCAGCTGCCTTACCAACGTCGACGGGGATTATGTATCCTTAGCAACTAAAGGACTAAGGCTCGGACTTTCCTGTATTTACGGTGCCCAGATAGGCCTTGAGCTGGTGCAGGATATTTTATTTGGTACCGGTATGCCCCATGAAATGGATGTGGACCTGGGCATCTTTGATGCGGATTACATCAACATCGTCTTTAACGGTCACGAACCGTTTGTCGGGGTGGCTTTAATCTTAGCGGCTAAAGAAGCGGTAAACCAGGATAAAGCCAAAGCCGCCGGTGCCAAAGGCCTTAGAATTTACGGCAGTATTGAAAGCGGCCAGGAAGTAGTACAGCGCTTCCAAAAGGACGAAGTTTTCCGGGGTCTAACCGGCAACTGGCTAACTATTGAGCCGATGTTGGCCACTGGAGCCGTTGATGTCTTGGCGATGGATATGAACTGCTCACCGCCCAATTTAGGACCTTTAGCGGAAAAATACGGAGCAACATTAGTCTCGGTATCCCGGCTGGTACGTTTTCCGGGTATTCACCATTTCCTTGACTATAAGCCCAGTGAAGTTCGGGAAATCGCGCAAAAAATCATTGATATCGCCGTTGACAGCTTTAAAAACAAACGCCACGGAAAAATTACCCCCAAAATTCCCGCCAACATCCAAAAAGCCATCACCGGTTTCACCCCGGAAGCTATTTTAAAAGCTTTGGGTGGCAGCATAAATCCTTTAATTGAAGTTATTAAAGCCGGAAAGATTAAAGGAGCGGTTGGACTTATCAATTGCACTACTTTAAAGAACGGTCCTCAGGACTACGTCACCGTAAACCTGGCAAAAGAGTTAATTAAGCGGGATATCCTGATCTTATCCGGTGGCTGCGGCAACCATGCCCTTGAAGTTGCCGGACTCTGTAATTTGGATGCGATAAACTTAGCCGGACCAGGACTTAGTGAAGTATGCCGAAACTTAAATATTCCACCGGTACTTTCTTTTGGGACCTGTACCGACACCGGCCGAATTTCTTTAGTGGTAACAGCCTTAGCCAACGCCTTAAACGTTGACACCGCCGATTTGCCGGTAGCCGTGACCGCTCCCATGTACATGGAACAAAAAGCTACCATTGACGCCCTCTTTGCCTTAGCCTATGGCTTATATACCCATGTAGCTCCGGATCCTCCGGTGATGGGTGCACCAAACCTGGTAAAACTTTTAACCCGGGACCTCCCCAGTATCACCGGCGGAAGAATAGCCGTGGGGAGCGACCCCGTCAAAGTTGCCGATGATATCCTTGCCCACATCAACGACCGCCGCGCCAAACTGGGTATTTAAGGGACGGTTCTGCCAGCGAGCTTATCGCTGGCAGTTTTTTTGTCTTTAATAACGGAAAATGGTCACTGTAAGAACCGTCCGAGAGGACTGAAAAAGTAACATTTTTTAGGCGCAAATTGGCTTTTTATAGCTGTAAAATCTTCCTTTAAACAAATATT
>NZ_BDJK01000031.1 GCF_001950255.1 Carboxydothermus pertinax | reverse complement strand
TTATACATAAATTATATCATAAATTTAGGGGCTATTGTTATTTTATTCTACATTTTCTATTTTTTATAATACTTTTTTCAGGGGTCTCGGAGGTACTGGAGTCTCGTCCTCTCCCGCCTAAGGTTAGATTTAACATATTACTCGCTACTTCCGAAGCGGTTACCAATGTATTGAAACATGCGACGGAGGGACAAATGAGCCTTTATATGGATGGTGACTTTCTCCGAATTTTCGTGTCGGACAACGGAAGCGGTATAGACTTATCCGAACTTCCCAGGACAACTCTGATGGCCGGATACTCGACCAAGCATTCTGCGGGATGGGGATTCACCTTACTTCTAAAGACGATGGATCGCATTTTCCTAAGTACCGGTCCCCGAGGCACAACCATCGTGTTAGAGATTAACTTGGTTGATACGCATGAAAAGGTAGCTACCAACAATATTACGGCTCTTAAAGAGGAGAGGGTACATTATGCTTAACGTAAAATCCCGTTTGGAAGGAAAGACTGTAAGGCTCAGTTTAGAAGGCGTATTGGACATCTCCACCGTGGATACTTTTAACAGTCAGACGGAAAAACTTTCCGGTATCTCTGAATTGGTCCTTGATATGGCCGGGCTTGAATTCATCGATTCAAGCGGGATTGGTGCCATTCTTCAAATCGTTCGCCTGTCACAGGAAAAGGGTTTTACTGTCAGCCTCGAAAATGCCAATGAGAATATATCTGAACTTCTTAACACGGTGGGATTGTTTCAAATCATTGAGACCTTACGGAAAGGGGCTAATTAAGGTGGGGTCTTTAGCTTCAAGTCGTGCAAGGTACATGATTGTGTTGTTAGCGGTTGGCGGATTGTTTGGAGCCTCCACGATTATTTTCGGTTGGCAGGAAACCTGGATGTATTTATTGTTATACTTAATTTGCCTGTTTTTAACGGGGGGGGGTTTTAGAATTGAAATAGTTCAGGGATTATCATTACTTCCAATTCTTGCCGGGATTATGGCTTTTCATTATCCGGTTGTTCAAGCCTCATTTATCATGCTGGCCGTTGCCGTTACACAGATCATTCTCCACCCCAATGAGACGTGGCGCCATTGGCTTTTTTGGTTTAAATGGGTGCTTTTGCTCATCGTTATGGGAATAATTAATTTGTTAACTGGCAATATACCATATGGCAGTCTTACGTTTTATACCGGCGTAATCGCCTCTGTGGTTTCTTTGTATGGAACATCATTGCTCAGCAGCTATATGGTTAACAAGAAAATTGAATGGAAGAATAGTGGGATATATTACGTATCTTTGCTTTCCCTTGGTGTGATTTTGATTTCTTTTTACCAGTTGGCACCGTTTTTGATACTAGCCTTTTTATGTATTTTTTCTGTCAGCCTTCATGCGATAATGAGGAGGATGCAGGAATTACAGAAGCGGTCTAATCAATTAGCCAATGTGGAGAATACCTTAAGAAGAGAAATACAGTTAGCCCAGCAAATTCAAAGCAAATTATTAAATGCAAAAGTCCCGGAATTCGTGGGCGGACAGGTTGCGGGCACATCAATTGCTGCTCGCTCGATCGGGGGGGATTATTACGATTTCTGTATACTAAAGAACGGAAAACTCCGGATCGTGATTGGGGATGTGATGGGCAAGGGAATTCCAGCAGCTATGTTGATGTTGTTAACAAGAAGTGCGTTTCGAAGTGTGGCGGAAAAAGGGAGAGGTCCGGGAGAAACGCTAACGATCATGAACCGCATCTTGTACGATGACTTCAAAGCACTGGGTGCGTTTGTCACGGTTTTTTGCGCTGATTACGATCCGCAGTCAAAAATCCTTACTTATGCCAATGCCGGGCACAATCCCCCCCTGATTGTAAAAGGGAAGACGAGAAGCTGTGAACCACTACTGGGGAAGGGAATCATGTTGGGAGGGATGCCTCATCAACTGTACCAGGAACATTCAATTTAATTGGATAATGCAGATTACGTATTTTTTTACACGGATGGGATTGTAGAAGCACGAAATGAAAAGGGGGAGGCTTTCCGCTTGGAGCGCTTGCGGCAAATTCTGGTTCAGTATGCGGATAGCCCGGCAACGGAGATAGAAAATCAGGTTCTCCAAAGGGTCAAGGACTTTACGAAAAATTTACCGCAGAAGGACGATATCACAATGGTAGTGCTAAAAGTTGTTGATGAACACAAGAGCCAGGCTGCCATTTAACTTAGATTCTGGCTAGCTCCGAAAGTACGGTCAGAACGACTGCCTGCATACCGATTTAGCTGTGTTTCATGATATTGGTAAGGTAGGAATCAACGAAAACATTATAAAAAAGTCGGCCCTCTTATCCAGGAAGAGTGGACAGAAATGAAAAAACACCCGGAAATAGGCTTTCGTATTGCTCAAAACAATCCGGAAATGGTCAGTATTGCAGACTACATCCTTTCCCATCATGAACGCTGGGATGTACCGGGCTATCCGAGGGGATTAAAAGGGGAGGAAATACCGCTTCCCGCTCGTTTATTTGCGGTAGTTGACGCTTTTGATGCCATGACCAGTGATCGACCTTTGGCTAAAAATACAATTAAATCTTAAGTATGTTTAGAAATTTAATTAAGCAAAAGATATTTAGGCTTTTTTCTAAGATAGGTATTTTCCTTCCGGGTTTTAGTTCATAATACCCGAGTGATACCTACCTTTTTTAAAGCCAAAATAAATTAAATATTTGAGAAGATTTTTTACATACGACAAATATTTTCTTGACTGAACTTTACCAATATTGAAAGAATTTTGAGAGATATTGAAGAAAAAAGACAGATGATATATAAAATTAAGCCAAATGAAAAGGAAAAATTGCTAGAAGTGAGTAAAAAACTTGATGATTTAATAGTTCTCTTTTATAAAACAAAGGAGAAAGGTAATTAATTTGATTGCAAATTTATGTATTATACACTTTGCTTCTCGGGGGGGACAGATCGAAAGGTTTTTGAACTTTAGGTGCAACGATTTTTAAGTTTTAAACGGTGTTACTTTACACTGAAACCTATGTTTAACTTAATAATACAATGACTAAGCTGAAGGGAGAAGTGGCAATGGCATTATCTATTAATGTTGCATCACTTGCTTTTTCCTTGAATAGAACATTCGGATTATATGAAAAACAGGATCGTTTGCACCTCTTAAGAAGAACCTTTATTGCCCTTCAACTGGGTAGAAAGTTGCAATTAAGTAAAGAAGAAATGGAAAATCTGTTTTTATACTCATTGGTCGATGAAGAACACTTATTATTTAAGGATAGAAAAGTTATGGGGCAAATCTTTGAAATCATATTTTTAGCAGAGAAAGTAGCTGATAAGTTAAGAAGGCGTAAAGTATGTATTTTTACGAAAAATAAGATAAAAAAATATCTAATTGATGAATATAAAGAAATGGGCACAGTTTGTGCTCTTTTAGAACTCATGGAAAAAGAAGCATTTTGGTTTAATTTAGAAGAAGAATTTTTATTTTTGGACATTCTAAAGCTAACGATGGGTTGGGAAAAATTAAATATCTTAGCTGAGGAAGAGCTTAAAAGGGTTAATGTCTTAATTGCAAAATTAATTGATAACAAAGACCTATTGACCCGCAGGCATTCACAACGAGTAGCAAAGCTTGCGGTAAAAATAAGTGAAGAATTAAAGCTTAGCAAGGAACAAATAAGTAAGATTGAATTTGCCAGTATCCTACATGATATAGGGAAACTTGCAATTCCCACAAAGATCCTTAATAAACCAGGAAAATTAACCGAAGTGGAATTTTTACTTATGAAATCCCATCCCTTTTACACTTTTAAACTTTTTGAAGATATTGGTGGGTTAGAAGATATTTGTAAGTGGGCAGGATACCATCACGAAAAGTTAGATGGCAGCGGGTATCCGTTTAAAGTAAATGAAAAAGATTTAGACTTAGAAGCTCGTATTATTCAAGTAGCTGATATTACAGCTGCGGTAATGGAAAAAAGAAGCTACCGGAATCCGATGAATGTTGCCCAGGTAATAGAAATATTAGAAACTGATGTTCAGAATCATAAAATAGATGGTGATATAGTCAGAATAACCGAGAAAATCCTAAAAGAAAGAGAAGAAATACAATTATATTGACTATACTAGGGTAATAAATGATTGAAAAAATATGATTGGGGCAATTAAATAGTGGAGAATATGAAAACAGGCAAAAAAATTAATAGTATTAATGAAAGACTTAGTAATCGGCGGCTATATAGAAGAAGTTGAAAAAATTGAAGCGGCGCCATCAAAAAAATTACCCATTATGTAACTTATCGAAACGAAGATGAATATCCAAAATCAGTAAAAGCAGTAAAACTACTGAGCAAATTAGCCCAAAAGGCAAATTTAGAAGTTTTTTATAAGGAAAAGTCGCACCGGCAAATTCAGGGTGAAACGAAAGACTAGCAGAAAGAAATTCCAAGCTGCATTGCTAAGAATGAAAGAATGGATAAAAGCTAATCGCACAAATCCTGTTAACAAGCTACTAGAAGAAATAAGATAAGATTTAAACTTATAGGTCATTACGGGTATTATGGAATTACAGACCACGGACAAATGCTGTCAAAATTCTGATACGAGACTACAAAACTAATATTTAAGTGGCTCAACCGAAGGAGTCAGCTTAATAGTTACACATGGGAAAAATTCTTTTTGCTGCTCGAATCGAGACCACTGCTAAGACCTAAAATATATGTAAGCATATTTGACAATCGTCAGGGATTATGCATAAATGTGTGAATCTCCGAGTGAGGAGCTGTGTACGTAAATAGCGCAAGCACGGTTTTATGAGGGACTGTTTCTGCAAAGGAACAGTCTGCTTGACAACCACATTAACTAATTTAGGTAAGTAGCTAACCTTTTTTGAAATATATGGAAAACTGGCCTAAAATTGACCCACAAAGAAGCGAACGGGTCCTCTTATTGGCATTAATGGAAATGGTGGCTAATGGCATATCTACCAGAAAAATTGAAGAGATAACTTATGAACTTTGCGGTACCGAGTTTTCAAAGCCTACAATTTCAGAACTTTGCAAAAATCTTGACCCTTTGTGACCAGCTGGAATTCAAGACCTCTTAGAGAAAAAAGCTACCCCTTAGTCATAGTAGATGCGATGGTCATAAGAGTTAGAGAAGACGGCCGTGTCCGGCAGCGAGGCGTATTAATTGCTGTTGGCGTAAACGAAGAAGGTACCGGGAAGTATTAGGTATTCTGCTTGGCGACAGCGAATCAGAAAATCTCACGTAAATTTTTCTCCTGGCTCAAACAAAGAGGTTTACATGGTGTTGACTTAGTAGTTTCAGCCCCCCATAACGGCTTAAGACACGCTATTCGCCAGCACTTCCAGGGAGCAACCTGGCAGCGGTGCCAAACTCATTTTATGCGCAATATTCTCGATAAAACCCCAAAAACTTTACAAAAAGAAGTCCATGCCAAAGTAAGAGCTATATTAGAGGCTCCAGATTCAAAATCAGGCACTTGATGAGTATAGAACTAAGGCGGCTAAGGCCATGTGGATATTTTAGAATCTGGTTTTGAAGATGCTGTAGCAGTTTTAGAGCTTCCTGAAAGGTATAGCAAAAGGATCTTTCCTAATCGTGAATCAGCAATCCGGTTAATTGGCGCTTTGCTAATGGAAACAAGATGAAAAAAATTGGCCTCTAGCAAAAAATACTTAGACATGGCCGAGTATTTTGAATGGCAAAAAGAAGCCTCAAAAAAATTAAGAAAAAAGATTATTACAATGAGATAACTAATCACCACCGTTAACTGCTTATCCCCGCCGAAGGCCCTGTAGTCAAGGACGGGCAAAGCCTGCGATAATGTATCCTTGACCCTTTAAGGGCCAAAGGCGGTATACTGGGTAAGTGATAGTGATTAATCACCCATTATTCATTTGCTTCTAACAAGAGGGATTTTTACACAATAATTTGGACTTGTTCTAATGGTGGACAAATTACCTTTGAAGACTTCGTACCACCAATAGTTTAGAACGGCTAAATGAAGAAATCCGCCGGCGCGAAAGGGTGATTAGGAGAAAATTCTCTTTCCTCAAAAGATGCTTTAGACTCTTTTGCAGAGCCTTTAGCTTTTATTTTTTCCCACTCGGCCTTAAGAGAAGGCTGGAACAACCCCAATGTTTTTCAACTTTGCACCTTAAAAAAAGGAAGTTCGGAAATTGCTAAAAAACAGGAATAGTGTGAACTTGCAAATTATTTAGGCACCGATTTATCAAAATAAAATAGCATAGAAGTAGGCTGTAATCAGCAAAAATTGCAAATTATTTTGGTAGGTCAGTATAACCTTTTGCAAAATATCACGGTAATTTAGCAAAGAAAAATAAAAAGAAAACCGGCCGCAAAAGTGCGACCGGGCAAGATTAGAAACCAGCATCCAAAGCCGCTAACCTAACCACCTCGGCATCAATGATTTCCTTTTTAGCCTGGAAACCATAAAGCAAGCAATG
>NZ_BDJK01000030.1 GCF_001950255.1 Carboxydothermus pertinax | reverse complement strand
CCGTACCCATACCGAACACGGCAGTTAAGCCCTCCAGCGCCGATGGTACTGGGACGTAAGGTCCTGGGAGAGTAGGTCGCCGCCGGAGTTAATACTCCCCGATAGCTCAACGGTAGAGCATCCGGCTGTTAACCGGAGGGTTGCAGGTTCGAATCCTGCTCGGGGAGCCATTTTATTTTGGGATAAGCTATGTGGTAAGTGGTGGTATAAAAAACTTTAAATGATTGGTATTAAAAAACTATTGAAAAATAAAAAAATGTGTTTAAAATTAAAAATAGAAAATTAAATAGACTTAAAACCGCTCCCCGATAGCTCAACGGTAGAGCATCCGGCTGTTAACCGGAGGGTTGCAGGTTCGAATCCTGCTCGGGGAGCCAATTTTATTTTGGGATAAGCCGTATGTGGTAAGTGGTGGGTGAAAAAATAAAAAAGAAATGTTATAATGATCGAAGCTTTTATCTCGCGCTTGGGATAAAAGCTTTATTTTTTTGAAAAAATATTTTAAAAGCCCTTGTCAAAATAAACCAGCTATGCTAAGATAAAAGTGAAAGTCAAACAAAGTCAGATGAGGTGATGGACGTTGCCTTCCCTTGCTGATTTAATTGAGCAGTATATAAAAAAGTTAATTCATGAGAGCGAAGATCGGGCTGTGGAAATTCAACGAAATGAACTTGCAGAAAAATTAAGATGCGTTCCTTCCCAGATAAATTATGTTTTAGCTACCCGCTTTACCCTTGAACATGGATATTTAATTGAAAGCCGTCGCGGTGGTGGTGGTTACATTCGTATTATTAAAATTGCTGAGCACGATCAAGAAGCTTTTTACCAGCGAATTTTTGAAGCAATTGGTGATGCTATCTCTGAAAGTAAAGCCCGAGAAATAATAAAAGCGTTATATGAATCAGGGAGTATAAATGATAAAGAAAGAAAGATATTTAATAGTGTAGTAGACCGCAAAGTATTGCAGGTGCCTCTTCCCTATAGGGATGAGTTAAGGGCACGCCTTCTAAAAAGTATGTTAGCAGGAGTTCTTTATGCGGAGGAGGGGAATTAAATGTTATGTGAGCGTTGCGGGAAAAACCCCGCTACCATGCATATTACCCGGGTAATAAACGGACAGAAAACGGAAATGAATATTTGCACTCAATGTGCGCAAGAATTAGGACATACATTAAGTTTTAACTTTTCACCTCAATTAACTTTTCAAAATTTATTAAAAGGCCTAATGGGGCAAGATGTGTTAAGTGAATTTGGGATTCCTGGAAATGTTGGCGAAAGGAAAAAATGTCCTGTATGTGGACTTACCGAAGAGCAATTTATTAATTCAGGCTTTTTAGGTTGTAGTCAATGCTATGAGACTTTTAAAGACCGGGTAGAACAAGCTTTAAGGAAAATCCATGGTAGTGCTGAGCATCGGGGAAAATTTCCTGCTAAAACCGGTGGTAAGATTAAGGTTTTGCGAGAAATTGAAAATTTAAAGAAAGCCTTAAACGAAGCAGTAAGTAGAGAAGAATTTGAAAAAGCAGCGGAACTTAGAGATAAAATTAGAGAGTTAGAAGCATCGTTAAAAGATTAGGGGGCGAGGAAATGAATCTTTTAACCAATAGTTTTTCACCCTGGATGGCTGGTACTGGGTCTGATGCCGATATTGTAGTGTCAAGCCGTATCAGGCTTGCCCGAAACTTAAAAGATATTCCTTTTCCCCATTTAATGGATGAAAATACGGCAAACAACGTCACTAAAGAGATTGAAAAGGCAATTTCCAGTAGGAGCTTTAAACAAAAATTTGGCAAGACTGAGTTTTTTAAATTGGTGTCATTAGCTCCTATAGAACGACAAGTTTTGGTAGAAAAACATTTAATAAGTCCTGACCATGCCGATGGTCACCCCCGCCGGGCTTTTGCCTGCACGGAAGATGAGCGAATAGCTTTGATGATTAACGAAGAAGACCATATTCGTCTTCAGGTACTTTTACCTGGCCTTGAGCTTCGGCAGGCTTATGACATTGCCAATATGGTGGATGACAAATTAGAAGAAAAACTTTTTTATGCGTTTTCCGAGAAATATGGATATTTAACCGCTTGCCCGACCAATACTGGTACAGGAATTCGAGCTTCAACAATGCTTCATCTTCCGGGGTTAACCTATACCAACCAGATTCCGAGCCTTTTAAACATTACTGCCAAACTTGGATTAACAGTTCGGGGATTGTACGGGGAAGGAACTAAAGCCAGAGGTGATCTTTATCAAGTATCGAACCAAATTACTCTAGGTTTAACGGAAGAAGAAATTATTGAAAATGTCATATCCGTTACCCGACAAATAATAAATCAGGAACGAATGGCCCGAGAGGTTTTATACCGGGAAAACCGGTATGCGTTAGAAGACGAGCTTTGGCGATCTTATGGGATCTTAACAAATGCCCGAATGATATCTTCTGATGAAGCTATGAATCTTTTGTCTAAGGTACGGTTGGGAGTTGAGCTAAAAATTTTACCGGAAATAGAACGGAGCGTGTTTAATGAGCTAATTGTGGCAACAGCTCCTGCTTATCTAACAAATTTAGCCCAGCGAAACTTAGAACCCGCGGAGCGGGATCGGGAAAGGGCGAAGATAATTAGAGAAAAACTAAAAATTAATTAAAAGGAGGAGTGATAAAATGTTTGGGAAGTTTACGCAAAGGGCCCAAAAAGTTATTCAAATGGCTCAAGAAGAAGCAAGAAAAATGAATTATCCCTATGTGGCAACCGAACACCTGCTTTTAGGAATTATAAACGAAGGAGAAAGTGTTGCAGCAAAAGTTTTAGAAAATCTTGGCATTGATGGGCAAAAAGTCCGGGAAAAGGTTTTAGAACTGGTTGGGCCGGGGGAAGGTCCTATGCCGGCAGAGATAACTTTTACTCCAAGGGCTAAAAGAGTTTTAGAGTTATCTGTAGATGAAGCTGCTCGGTTTGGCCATAATTATGTAGGCACTGAACACTTGCTTTTAGGTTTAATCCGGGAAGGAGAAGGGGTAGCGGCCCGGGTGCTGGTAAGCCTCGGTGCCGATTTAGAAAGAGTACGGGCTGAAATCACTCAAGTACTAAGTGGTGGACCAATGCCCGGAACCTCCAATCAAGCAGGGGGGCAAGCAAAGAAAAAAGCGGTTAAGACACCTACCCTGGATGAGCATGGCCGGGATTTAACGGCTTTAGCCCGGGAAAATAAACTTGATCCGGTAGTTGGCCGGGAGCAGGAAATTGAAAGGGTAATTCAGGTTTTATCCCGAAGGACCAAAAATAATCCTGTCTTAATTGGGGAGCCTGGAGTAGGTAAGACGGCAATTGTTGAGGGTCTGGCCCAGAGAATTGTTCAGAAAAAAGTTCCAGAAATTTTAATTGATAAACGGGTCGTTACCCTAGATTTAGCTTCTATGGTTGCTGGAACTAAGTACCGAGGTGAATTTGAGGAAAGGCTAAAGAAGGTTCTTGAAGAAATAAAAAATGCTGGAAATGTTATCGTGTTTATCGATGAAATTCATACTTTAATTGGTGCTGGAGCAGCGGAAGGGGCTATTGATGCGGCGAATATTTTAAAACCAAGCCTTGCTCGGGGAGAAATTCAGTGTGTGGGTGCGACTACTCTTGATGAGTACCGCAAATATATTGAAAAAGACCCGGCTTTAGAGCGGCGGTTCCAGCCGATTATGGTGGATGAACCAACGGTAGAAGAAACAATTGAAATCTTAAAAGGTCTAAGAGACCGTTATGAAGCTCACCACCGGGTAAAAATAACTGATGAGGCTATTGTTGCCGCTGCTAAGCTTTCGGATCGGTATATAACCGACCGGTTCCTGCCGGATAAAGCCATTGATTTAATTGATGAAGCGGCCTCACGGGTCCGGTTAAATGCCTTTACAGCACCACCGAATCTTAAAGAATTAGAAGAAAAAATTAATGAAATTCGCAAAGAAAAAGAAGCGGCGGTAGCCGCTCAGGAATTTGAAAAAGCAGCAAAACTTCGGGACCAGGAACAAAAGCTTAGAGCTGAGCTGGAAGAAAAGAAAAAAGAGTGGGAAAAAGAGCAAAGTGATCATCTCTTATCGGTAACCGAGGAAGATATTGCCCAAATTGTAGCCCAGTGGACTGGTATTCCGGTGAAAAAACTTGCCGAAGAAGAATCTGAGCGATTACTAAAGCTTGAGGAAATTCTCCACCAGCGGGTAATTGGTCAGGATGAAGCGGTAAAAGCGGTTGCGCGGGCGGTAAGACGGGCACGAGCGGGGCTTAAAGATCCCAAACGGCCTATTGGTTCCTTTATCTTCTTAGGTCCTACTGGGGTTGGTAAGACTGAGCTGGCCCGGGCTTTGGCCGAAGCGCTATTTGGGGATGAGGATGCTTTAATTCGCATTGATATGTCCGAATACATGGAAAAACATACGGTAGCCCGTTTAATTGGTGCGCCTCCCGGGTATGTTGGTTACGAAGAAGGGGGGCAACTCACCGAAGCGGTAAGGCGGAAACCTTATTCGGTGATATTACTTGACGAAATTGAAAAAGCTCACCCCGAGGTCTTTAACATTCTGTTGCAAGTATTAGAAGATGGCCGGCTTACCGACTCTAAAGGCCGCACTGTGGACTTTAAGAATACCGTAATAATCATGACTTCAAACGTAGGAGCTCATCTCATTAAAAAAGAAACGCGCTTAGGTTTTAAGAATGTTGCAGATGAGAAAAAAGAAAATGTTGATGGAGTTAAAGATAAGCTAATGGCAGAGCTTAAACGGACTTTCCGGCCGGAATTTTTAAACCGGATTGATGAAATTATTATCTTCCATTCACTAACGGAAGAACACTTAAAGGAAATAGTCCGGCTGATGCTTAAGGAAGTAGGTAAACGTTTAGAAGAACAGGAAATGAAAGTAGAATTTGATGACTCAGTTATTGAAGTAATCCTTAAAGAAGGCTATGATGAAGCTTTTGGAGCCCGTCCTTTGCGGCGAGCAATTCAAAAGATAGTGGAAGATAAACTTTCGGAAGAGCTACTTTTAGGGAATATTAAAAAAGGAGACGCAGTTAAGTTATATGCGGAAGAAGGACAAATAAAAGTAGCAAAGCTTTAAAATTTCTAAGAAATCCTCCCCAAGCGGGAGGATTTTCCTTTTCATGGTAGAAAAACAATGGTATAATGATATAAATGACAATTAATGGGAGCGAAAAGGTTTAAATGTCAAAAAAAATATATCTCTGTCAAAATTGTGGTTATGAAACGTATAAATGGCTGGGACGCTGCCCTGGATGTGAAAGCTGGAATAGCTTTGTTGAAGAAAAAGTTAGTGTAAAAAATAGAGAGAGGGTAGCCGGAGAGGCAAAGCCAGTAGGAATTGCTGAGCTTGTAACGGTGGAAACTAAGAGATTTTCCACGGGCTTTAGCGAAATGGACCGGGTATTAGGGGGAGGGGTAGTAAGCGGCTCTCTAGTCCTTTTAGTAGGAGATCCGGGTATAGGTAAATCAACCCTTTTGTTGCAACTCGCGGGAAAAATAGGACAAAAACAAAAGGTTTTATATGTGTCCGGGGAGGAGTCGCCAGTCCAGATTAAATTAAGGGCCGAACGGCTTAATATCCAGGAAGGAATAGATTTAATAACCCAAACTAATGTAACAGAAATTGAAGAAATTGCTGTTAAAGGCAATTATGATTTAATCATTGTTGACTCCATCCAAACAATGTACTTACCTGAGTTAGGCTCTGCTCCTGGGACGGTAGCTCAGGTGCGGGAGAGTACTGGTCGTTTTATGAGGCTCTCCAAGGAAAAAAATAAAACTATATTTTTAATTGGTCACGTAACCAAAGATGGCTATTTAGCTGGCCCCCGGGTTATGGAACATATGGTTGACGTGGTTTTATATTTGGAAGGAGAGAGGCACAATACTTTTCGCCTTTTACGGTCGGTAAAAAATCGCTTTGGCTCAACTAATGAGCTGGGAATTTTTGAAATGGTGGGGGATGGTTTAAAAGAAGTTTCTAATCCTTCAGAGTTTTTTTTAAGTTTAGATCGCCATCGGGACTCTCCAGGTTCGGCGGTGATTGTTAGCTTAGAAGGTTCCAGGCCTTTTTTAGTTGAAGTCCAGGCGCTGGTTGCACCTACAGGTTTTGGTACACCGCGACGGGTGGCTACGGGCTTTGATTATAACCGTTTTGTGCTCCTTTTGGCGGTATTAGAGAAAAAATTAGGGTTTCGGGTATCGGTGCATGATGCTTATTTAAATGTTGTCGGTGGCTTAAAAGTAGCAGAGCCGGCAGCGGACTTAGGAGTGGTTTTAGCAGTTGTTTCAAGCTTTAGAGAAGAACCGCTACCTAATGATGGGGTGTTTTTAGGGGAAATTGGTTTAACGGGAGAAATTAGACCTGTGATAGGTCTTGAGAAACGTTTGCGGGAAGCGGAAAGGCTTGGCTTTAAAAAGGCATTTTTGCCCAAACAAAGCATAAACTTTAAAACCGAGATGGAAATCGTATATTTTAAAAATTTACAGGAAGCAATATTTAAGCTTTTTAGTATATAGGGGGATTTTATGAAAGACGAACGAATTGTTTTAGCGTTAAAGAGTGTAGCACCGGGAACCCCTTTAAGGGAAGGTCTAGAACAAATACTCCGGGCCAAAACCGGCGGTTTAATTGTAATTGGGGACACTGCTAAGATTATGGAAGTAGTCGAAGGAGGCTTTGCCATTAATACGGATTATAGCCCTGCGTATTTGTATGAACTGGCGAAAATGGACGGGGCAATTATTTTAAGCGAGGACGGTAAAAAAATTTTATATGCGAACGCCCAGCTCATTCCGGACCCAGCGATACCTTCGGCAGAAACGGGAATTCGCCACCGTACTGCGGAAAGGGTAGCAAAACAAACTAATGCCTTAGTGATTGCCATTTCCCAGCGTCGTTCAGTAATTACTTTATACCAGGGAAATTTTAAATATTCTCTTTCGGAAGTAAGCGTAATTTTAAATAAGGCAAATCAAGCTATTGCTACCCTGGAAAAATACCGGGCAGTACTGGATAAAACTTTAATGCGCCTAACCAATCTTGAATTTGACGACATGGTAACTTTATTGGATGTAGCTAAAGCTTTACAACGGGTAGAAATGGTTTTAAGAATTGAGCGGGAAATTGAAAGATATATTTGGGAGCTAGGTAGTGAAGGTAGGCTCATTAGCATGCAGTTAGAAGAACTTATCGCCAATGTGGAGGACGAGGGGCTGTTAATTATCCAGGATTATTCTCTTTTAGGTCCGGAGAAAACTCCCGAAGGAATTTTAGGTTTGATCAGGACCTGGTCTTCAGAAGACCTCTTAGACTATTCATTAATTGTCCGGGCTTTAGGGTATCCAGGGAGTGCCAGCATTTTAGACCAGCCGGTTTCACCCCGGGGCTATCGGATTTTAGATAAAATACCTAGACTTCCGGTAACAGTTATTGATAATCTCGTGCAAACCTTTGGCAATTTAAAAAGTATTATGGGGGCTTCTATTGAAGAACTTGATGATGTGGAGGGTATTGGTGAGATTAGGGCACGGTCTATCAAAGACGGGCTAAAAAGACTTAGGGAACAAACTAATTTTACGTTATAAAAAAACCGTAGCTTTTAAAGCTACGGTTTTTTTCTTAGGTAAAGTTAAAGTAATTTAAAGTATCTAAAGTTTTTTGCTCTTTGATAAAAACATCATAAAGATTTATGTCAAGGTGATTACAGAGGGCTGCTAAGTAAAATAAAAGCCGCCCCATTTCTTTTTCAATGGTGTCCTTGCAGTTAGAGCAAAGTTCTCCTTTTAGATGGGAGTTAAAGATTTCTTTTAACTGCCAAAGGGTGGCGTCTTCTGGGATGGTGGGCTTTTTAGCATCTATCTTTAAACAGCCACATTGGGTAACGGCTTTAATGGTAGAGCGATGTACTCGCGCGGAAGCTTCATCTAACTTAGATAAGACGTCTAAAATGCTTTTATGCCGGATTAATAATTCACCAACGGTTTCCTGAAAATGGTCGCATAATAGGTCCTTCATTGGGTCCCCTCCCTTTACTACCATAAATTATAAAGTTGCCTTGGCTGCTTGTCAAATTAATAATCTTGTCGAATAATCTTGTCGCAAATAGTTAAATTTTGTTGACATCATAAAAATAGTTGTGATAAAATATTTTTATTTTTTTGACAGGCAGGAAAAAATTTGTTATACTAAAAACAATTATAATTTGGGGGGGATAGCATGTTCAACATAGGGGCGAAGGTTGTTTATCCCATGCACGGAGCCGGGGTGATTAGGGATATAGAAGAAAGATTAGCTGCCGAGAAAGTGATAAAGTATTATGTCCTCTCTTTTTGGGCAACCAATATGGTCCTTTGGTTGCCGGTCGAAAAAGTAGAAAGGGTGGGTCTTAGGCCGGTAATTGACCGCGAAAAGGTTGACCTGGTGTTTTCGGTGTTAAAAGAAGGTAAGGAAAAGATTCACTCCAATTGGAATAAAAGGTATAAAAGCCATGTTGATAAAATAAAGAGCAATGATATTTTGGCAATTGCTGATGTGGTACGGGACTTGCGACGACGGGAAAAGGAAAAAGGTTTATCTACCGGTGAAAAAAAGCTTTTGGAAAGTGCTCGACAAATCCTAGTAAGTGAGCTTATTCTAGTGTTAGAAGAAGAAGAAGATAAAGTATTGGCTATGGTGGAAAGAGCTATTGCTCAAACTTGATACATTAAACATGGAGGTGAAAAATTGGCGGAAAAAATTTTTCGGGTTTTTTTCTCTTTGGTAATTGGCGGAATCTTCGCAACCATTGGGTATTATCTTGAAGTTATACCGCTGGCAGATATTTTGCCGCTACCTTCTTATGCCATGTATCTTAGCTGGGCAGTGTTAGGGATTTTGGGACTTATAATAGGTTTTTTTACTTCACCCTATGTTTGGCAAAAAGGGATGGCGACAACCCGGTGGCTTGAGGGAAAAATTACCAAGATGCCAGTGGCGGATATTGTGAGTGGAACTTTGGGACTTATAGTTGGCTTGATTATTGCCAACCTTTTAAGAAATGTGATCTTGGCGATACCGCTTATACCCTGGATAGCTAATACTTTGTGGATTTTATTAACGGGAGTTTTATGCTATTTAGGTTTAAGTGTAGCGGTAAAAAAGCGGGAGGAACTATTTGGTTTTTTAAATTTTATTCCTAAAATTAAAAGAGTTCCGGAAGAACCTGGGGTAAGCCTGCAAAATCCAAAGATTCTTGATACCAGCGTCATTATTGATGGTAGAATTTTGGACCTCTGCTATAGCGGTTTTATTGAAGGTACTTTACTGGTGCCTTCCTTTGTAATTGATGAGCTACGCCATATTGCCGATTCCTCGGATAATTTAAAAAGAAATCGAGGGAGAAGAGGTCTTGATATCTTAAATCAATTAAAAAATGCTTTTCCTGTAGAAATCGTGGATTATCCCGAAAATAGTAATGAGGAAGTTGATGTAAGGCTGGTAAAGCTGGCTCAGAAGTTAAAAGCTAAAATTTTAACCCATGATTATAACCTAAATAAAGTGGCAGAACTGCAAGGGGTAAAAGTATTAAATATCAATGAATTGGCCAATGCCATTAAACCAGTGGTAATTCCCGGAGAAGAAATGGTGGTTATGGTAATAAAAGAAGGAAAAGAACAGGGCCAGGGGGTAGGGTATTTAGATGATGGGACTATGATTGTGGTTGAAGGTGGGAAAAAATACATAGGGCAGCAAATAAATATGGTGGTTACCTCGGTGCTGCAAACTGCTGCGGGCAGGCTTATCTTTGGGAAACCCAAGGAAAAGTAACAGGAGGCAATTTAGGTGGAGAAAATTGGCGTAATAGTTACGGCTGGTGGGGTAGGTCGACGTTTTGGTGGGAATAAACCCAAACAATTTTTAGAGATAACTGGAATACCGGTATTAATGATTACTCTAAAGAGAATTTTAAACCAACCCCTAGTCGGACAAGTGGTTTTAACGGTGCCGGAAGATTACTTAAAAGTTGCAGCAGACTTGCTTTCTAGGTATAATTTAGCAAGAATAATTTTAACCCCTGGAGGTAGTACCCGGCGAGAGTCAGTAGCTCGTGGACTTAAGACTCTGGAGGAAAGTATTTCCATTGTAGCAGTGCACGATGGGGTACGTCCTTTTTTTCCAAAAGAAGCGTTTGCAATGGGAGTTAAGAAACTGGCGGAAGGATATGCCGGGGCAATTTTAGCAGTCCCCCTTCGAGATACAATAAAAGAAGTAGAGGATAGCGTAGTGCTTTCGACTCTAGACCGGAGCCGTCTCTATGCGGTACAAACTCCGCAAATCTTTCGTAGGGATGCCCTTTTAAAAGGACACGCATTAGGGGAGAAAGAGCAACTTGATGCGGTAGATGATAGCTTTTTAGTAGAACGTACCGGAGAACCGGTTGCCATTATTCCCGGAGATTATAAAAACTTGAAAATTACCTGGCCCGAGGATTTAGAAATTGCCGAGTTTTTGTTGACAAAGTATTTTTCCAAGGAGTTTTTGTGATGTTAAGGATAGGTTTTGGCTATGATGTGCATCGGCTGGTAGAGGGGCGAAAGCTTATTTTAGGTGGAGTGGAGATACCCTTTACCAAGGGGCTCTTAGGTCATTCCGATGCGGATGTTTTATATCACGCTATAGCCGATGCTCTTTTAGGGGCTTTAGCTTTAGGAGATATTGGCCGGCATTTTCCCGATCACGATGAACGTTTTCGGGGAATAAATAGTGGTTATCTTTTGCAGGAAGTATACCGGATGGTGGAGGAGCAGGGCTATTGCTTAAACAATCTTGACGCAGTAATAGTTGCCCAAAAGCCTAAACTTTTGCCTTATATACCATTAATGCGGGAAAATCTGGCAAAAATTTTTAAAACGCCTTTAAATAACATAAGTGTTAAAGCTACGACCACTGAAGGACTGGGCTTTACCGGTCGTGAGGAAGGTATAGCTTCGTATGCGGTAATTACTGTCAAGGAGGTATTAAAAAATGGTTAAAGTACGCTTTGCACCCAGCCCAACCGGACCTTTACATATTGGAGGTGCCCGGTCAGCACTTTTTAATTATCTTTTTGCCCGGAAAAATGATGGGGTTTTTATAGTAAGGATTGAAGATACCGATTTAGAACGTTCAAGTCGAGAATCGGAGAAAAATATCTTAGAAAGTCTTAAATGGCTTGGTATTACCTGGGATGAAGGTATTGAAGTAGGAGGTAGTAATGGCCCATACCGCCAAACCGAAAGACTTTCTGTTTACCAAAAGTATGCCAAGAAGCTTATCGATGAAGGATTTGCTTACTACTGTTTTTGTACCGAAGAAGAACGGCAGGCCCTTTTGGCCAAAGGGGAAATGCCCCGCTATCTTGGCAAATGCCGCAATTTATCTCCTGATATGCGGGAAAAATACTTGGCCCAGGGGCGGAAGCCGACGATACGTTTTAAGGTACCTGTGGGTAGAACAATTGTTATTAATGACCTGGTACGGGGAGTAGTACGCTTTGATACCGATGGTATTGGCGATTTTATTATTGTAAAGTCCGACGGCATACCAACTTATAATTTTGCAGTAGTAATTGATGATGCAACCATGGGTATTACCCATGTGTTGCGCGGGGAAGAACACCTTTCTAATACTCCGCGGCAGATTTTGCTATACGAGGCTTTAGGTTTTAAAGCGCCAGAGTTTGCTCACATCTCTTTAATTCTCGGTAAGGACAGGACCAAAATGTCCAAACGGCATGGAGCGACTTCCGTAGAGAATTACCGGGAAAGGGGTTATTTACCGGAAGCGCTGGTTAATTTTTTAGCCCTTTTAGGATGGTCACCGGGGACAGAGGAAGAGATTTTCAGTATGGAACAATTAATTGAGCGCTTTTCTTTAGAGAGAGTTGCTAAAAATCCGGCAATATTTGATATGGATAAATTAAACTGGATTAACGGCTATTACATCAGAAATTCGGAACTCTCCCGGATTATTGATTTAAGCCTTCCATATTTTCAAAAACGGGGGTATGTATCGGAAAACCCAACGGAAGAAGAATTAAATAAACTAACTAAAGTAGTAGAAGCTACCCGGGAATATGTTTCAGCCTTAGCGGAACTTCCTGACCATGCTACTATTTTTTACGAGAAGGAAATTAACTTTGAGGATGAGGCTAAAGGCCTGTTAATGGATTTAGAGGTCAAAGAAATATTAAAGAAAATTTCCGAAAAACTTGATGAATTAAAAAGCCAGGATTATGAAGAAGTTAAAGGATTTTTAAAGAAACTTCCCAAAGAACTGGGGGTAGGGGGCAAAAAAGTTTATATGCCTTTAAGGGCTGCTTTAACCGGTAAAACTCACGGACCGGAATTATACCAAATCCTTGGAATTCTTGGACCTGATGAGACAAAACGGCGAATTGTGGATGTAATTTTTAAAGGGTGATGACAATGCTTGGATGGTATCGCCAGCTAAAAAGAGATATACAAGCGGTTTTTGAGCGGGATCCTGCGGTAAAAAGCGTTTTTGAAGTTCTCTTGTGTTATCCTGGTTTTCACGCTATCCAATTTCACCGGATTGCTCACTTTTTTTACAAAAAGCGCTGGTTTGTCTTGGCTAGATTTATTTCGCAAATTTCCCGGTTTTTAACTGGGATTGAAATCCATCCAGGAGCTAAAATTGGGCAAGGGTTATTTATTGACCACGGTATGGGCGTTGTAATAGGTGAAACTGCTGAAATCGGGGATAATGTAACAATATATCAGGGAGTTACCTTGGGGGGAACTGGTAAAGAAAAGGGAAAACGCCACCCTACTATTGGTAATAACGTGGTAATAAGCGCCGGGGCAAAGATTTTAGGCTCTTTTAAAGTAGGCGACAACTCGAAAATTGGCGCCGGATCCGTGGTATTAAAGGAAGTTCCTCCTAACTCCACTGTGGTGGGAGTACCAGGAAAAGTGGTAATTCGAGATGGCAAAAGGGTTGACGAAGAAATTGACTTACGGCATGATCTTTTACCGGACCCAATTGCGGAAATGTTAATGTGTATGCACCGGAAGATTGAACGGTTGGAAAAGAGGATTGCGGAGCTTGAGGAGGAAATGAAGCGTGAAAATTTATAATACCCTCACTAAAACGAAGGAAGAATTTATTCCCCGGGAACCAGGAAAGGTTCATATGTATGTGTGCGGACCGACCACATACAATTATATTCATCTGGGGAATGCTCGACCGATAGTTTTTTTTGATACCGTCCGCCGGTATTTTGAGTATAAAGGTTTTGAAGTTATCTATGTTCAAAACTTTACTGATATCGACGATAAAATAATTAAACGGGCCCGGGAAGAAGGAATTGGGGCTCTGGAACTGGGGCAGAAATATATTGGTGAGTACTTTAAAGATGCCGACAGCCTTGGGGTAAAAAGGGCCACGGTTCATCCCAGGGTTACCGAGCATATACCAGAAATTATTGAAATGGTTAAGGGTTTGATTGAAAAGGGTTATGCCTATGAAGTAGAGGGAGATGTATACTTCTCTGTAGATAGCTTTCCGGGATATGGAAAACTCTCGGGCCGGAACCTGGATGAATTAAAAGCAGGAGCCCGGGTGGAAGTGGATGAGAAAAAGAGAAATCCTTTGGATTTTGCCCTATGGAAAAAAGCTAAGGCCGGGGAACCATCCTGGGAAAGTCCGTGGGGATTGGGGAGACCTGGCTGGCATATTGAATGTTCAGCCATGTCTTTAAAGTATTTGGGCGAGAACTTTGATATCCATGGGGGGGGAGCGGACTTAGTTTTTCCCCACCATGAAAATGAAGTGGCTCAAAGTGAAGCTTATACCGGGAAGCCTTTTTCTCGTTATTGGATGCATAACGGCTTTATTACTGTAAACCAGGAAAAAATGAGTAAATCCCTTGGTAACTTCTTTTTAGTTCGGGAGATTTTAGAAAAGTTTCCCGGTAGAGTTGTGCGATTTTTTCTCTTATCTACCCATTACAGAAGCCCTTTAGATTTCGATGATAAAAAACTTTTAGAAGCAAAGGCAGCTTTAGAGCGTATCGATAATTTTGCTCAAAGCCTAAAAGAGCTTAATCCTGTTGCCGGAGAAGGAAAGGTAGAAATAAAGGAAAAAGTGTCAGAACTCCTAGGCGATTTTATTAATGCCATGGAAGACGATTTTAATACAGCTCAAGCTATGGCAACCTTATTTGAACTAGTAAGGTATGGCAATATCCAGATTGCTAAAGGTAATTTAACCCTTGCCGATAAAAAATATTTTGAAGAGGCGCTAGCGGTATTTTCAGAAGTACTGGGGATAGAGTTTGGAGTTTTGGAGAAAAAAGTCGGGGAAGATGTAACACCGTTTATCGAATTATTAATTGAAGTTCGTTCTAAACTAAAAAAAGAGAAAAAATATGATCTTTCAGATTTTATTAGAGATGAGCTAAAAAAACTTGGTATTATCCTGGAAGATACTCCTTCGGGAGCGCGCTGGAAGAGGGTCTAGAATGGAGCAAAAAGAATATCCACCTTTGGCTTTAGCTTACCTGGGGGATGCGGTTTATGAACTTCTAACTCGAGAGTATGTTTTAGCAAAATATGGAGGGAAAATGGGCGATATCCATAAAAAATCTGTATCGATGGTAAATGCCCGGCAGCAGGCTTTAGCAGTTGGATTAATTGAGGAGCACTTAACTTTAGAGGAGCGGGAGGTCTACCGACGGGGGAGAAATGCTAAGGGTAATTACCCGCGAAAGGTGGAAGTGGTAGCTTACCGCCAGAGCACTGGTTTAGAGGCAGTTTTTGGTTTTTTATACTTAAAAGGTGATATAGAGCGGATAAAAGAGCTTTTTAGCCTTATAACCCAGTTATTAGAAAGTCAGGGGGAGACCATATGAAAGTAAGTTTAGTCACGTATACCAATGAGCCGGAGCGGACGGTGGCGGCGGCCGCCCGGCTTTGTTATTCCCCGGTAGGAATAGAGGAAATTTTAGAGCAAATGGAAAAAGAAAAGATAGAAACTTTTATTCAAAAACTGTTAGACTTAAACCATCTTTCACCTTTTGAACACGCAAGTTTTACCTTTGCAATAGAAGGGATTAGTCGAGCTTTAACCCACCAACTAGTTCGTCACCGTCTGGCAAGCTATAGCCAGCAAAGTCAGCGGTATGTAGTGGAACAAAACTTCAATTTTATAATCCCCCCAACGATTTCAGGCAACAATGAAGCGCTTAAGGTTTATCAGGAGGTATTAAGAACGGTAAAAGAAGGGTATCTTAAGCTCGTAGCAATGGGGATTCCAGCGGAGGATGCCCGGTACCTTCTTCCAAATGCTTCGGAGACAAAAATCGTAGTTACCATGAATGCCCGGGAACTTCTGCATTTCTTTGAAGTGCGGCTTTGCACCCGGGCCCAGCACGAAATTAGGAAGCTTGCGCTTAAAATGCTTGAGGAACTCCGCAAGGTGGCTCCTGTTTTGTTTAAAAAAGCTGGACCCCTTTGTGAAACCCGGGGGGTATGTTTTGAAGGTCCAATGTCTTGCGGAAAATTAAAGGCCAAGACGTAAGGGAGGTATTTTTTTGGAGCGAATTTACGGGGTAAATCCGGTTAGGGAAGCCCTTAAAAAAGGGCTTGTCAATAAGCTATATTTATCCCGGGAGACAATGGGCAAAAATACCCGGGAACTATTGCTTTTGGCCCGGGAAAATAAAGTACCGGTAGTGGAGGTTCCTAAGGAAAAACTTCACCCCAAATCCCAGGGTGTGGAAGCGGATATATCTCCAGTTAAATATGTAGAAATCGATGATATTTTGGCAATTGCTGAACGCAAAGAAGAACCACTTTTTATTTTGGTTTTAAATCATTTGGAAGACCCCCAAAATTTAGGGGCAATCTTACGCTCAGCAGAAGCTTTTGGAGCGCATGGGGTGATCATTCCCAAACGTCGGGCAGCACCGGTTACTGGAGCTGTTGCCAAGGCGTCTGCGGGGGCGTATCTTAAAGTTCCAGTAGCTCGCTGCACCAACGTGGCCGAAACTTTACGGTATCTAAAAGAAAAAGGTGCCTGGATAGCGGGAGCGGAAGCAAAAAGTAAAACTCTTCTGTGGGATGCTGATTTTAAGTTACCTTTAGTTTTGGTGATTGGGGGAGAAAACGAAGGGTTAACTTCGCATATTTTAAGGGAGTGCGATTTTACCGTAAGCATTCCAATGGTTGGTACAATTAATTCTTTAAACGCTTCGGTGGCGGCAGCCCTTTTAATGGCCGAAGTGGTGAGGCAGAGAAGGGGATAGCCATGGCTGAGTACGTTTTGGTGGATGGCTATAATCTTTTATTTAACTGGCCGGAATTAAACCGGCTTAAAGAGGAAACTTCTTTGGAACATGCCCGGGAAGTTTTAAAAGAAAGGTTAATTAATTACCGGGCCCTAACAGGACGGGAGATAATCCTAGTTTATGATGCCCATTTGCAGAAAGAAAGTCGCCGGGAAATTTTGGATGCTGGAATAACAATTGTTTTTACTGAAAGTGGGGAAACGGCGGATCAGTTTATTGAAAGGAAAGTTCAGGAATTAGTACCTAACAATCGGGTTTTTGTTGCAACTCAAGACGAACTACAACAAAAGCTTATTTTTGGTTACGGTGCATTTAGAATTCCCATCAGGGAACTGCTAGCCGAACTTTCGGAGGAGGAGAAAAAAGCTAAGAAAATTTTTGAAAATATTACTCCCCAGTGGTTAGAAGATCGAATTGACCAACAAGTCAAGAAAAAACTTGATAAAATAAGAAAAGGAAAAATGTAATAAAATGTAGGTTTTTGCTATAAAGATTCGAAATACTCTTCCTTGACTTAATCTTTAAGAAAAGATTATAATAATTTTGCGGGTAAAGACATAGGGCGGGGGCGATGAGGCTTGAGTATAGGTGCTGAGAAAAACCTTGAGTCCTGTTATGATTACATGAGTGATGAAGAGATTGTAGAGTGGGCTCGAGATGGGGACGAGCAGGCCCTCGAGTATATCATCAATAAATATAAAAATTTTGTACGGTCAAAAGCTAGGGCTTATTTTTTAATTGGAGCTGACCGGGAAGATATCATTCAAGAAGGTATGATTGGTTTATATAAGGCAGTACGTGATTTTAAAGCGGACAAGCTTTCCTCGTTTAGAGCATTTGCAGAGTTATGTGTTACTCGCCAAATTATTACTGCAATTAAGACGGCAACCCGGCAAAAACATATTCCATTAAATTCTTATGTTTCCTTAAATAAACCTATTTACGATGAGGATTCCGACCGGACGTTAATGGATGTGATATCGGGAGTTAAGGTGGCCGATCCTGAAGAGTTAATTATCAGTCGGGAAGAGTTTGCTGATATAGAGGGCAAGATGAATGAAATCTTAAGTTCTTTGGAGTGGAAAGTTTTGATTTATTACCTCGAAGGAAAGTCCTATCAAGAAATTGCATGTGAATTAAAACGACATGTGAAGTCTATCGATAATGCCCTGCAACGGGTAAAAAGAAAGCTTGAGAAATACTTAGAATGTAGAGGATTAGAATAAAAACTAACCCCCGGGGGACCGGGGATTTAAATTTTTATACCTGTTTTTAACCTATTGACAGCTAAGAATTCAATTTGTTAAAATAATTGACGCTGGTGCTGGCGTAGCTCAATCGGTAGAGCATCTGACTTGTAATCAGAGGGTTGCAGGTTCAAGTCCTGTCGCCAGCTCCATTAAATACCAGTAAAATCTATCTTGCATTTTCTAGTGATTATGATATAATAAATTTTGCGACGCGGGGTGGAGCAGCTGGTAGCTCGTCGGGCTCATAACCCGAAGGTCGGAGGTTCAAATCCTCCCCCCGCAACCAGGCCACTATAGCTCAGTAGGTAGAGCGCGTCCTTGGTAAGGACGAGGTCACCGGTTCAATCCCGGTTAGTGGCTCCATTTTTTATTTATGGCGGCGTAGCTCAGCTGGCTAGAGCATGCGGTTCATACCCGCAGTGTCCGGGGTTCGAGTCCCTGCGCCGCCACCATTGTCCCTGAAGCTAACCGGTCAATGACCGGTTTTTTGTTTTCCTAATGTAGTTTATTGGAGATTTACTGAAAATTATCGTCTTTTGGGTTTTAAGCAGCAGGAAAAATGGTAATGATGTAGAATAGATAATGTTGGCATAACTATTTACATAGCGACGTTAAACTTTTTAATTAAAAGAAATTTAAAAAGGAGGAGTATGGATGGCGAAAGCAAAATTTGAGCGGGTAAAACCCCACGTAAACATTGGAACCATCGGCCACGTTGACCATGGTAAGACTACATTAACTGCAGC
>NZ_BDJK01000029.1 GCF_001950255.1 Carboxydothermus pertinax | reverse complement strand
CTTGGATTCAGGACGGTTTTCTATTGCCTTTTTTAAGTCTTAACTTCGAAAATTTTTGACCTCATGGTCTTGACATATTACCGTAGGTCTTAATTAGTTTCGTTTTAACTTATCTCAAAATACACCGTAGAACTCCCGTTGGGATAATAACCCATTTTTCTCCCCAAGATAATAAGGAGATTTCTACGATGTATAAGACAACCCTAAAATTAATATTGTGATTGTCTGTGCATTCACCTATAAGTTTACAATTAATACCTTCCTGCTAAACTAGTGAAAAGTAAAATCAAAATATTTTTGTTTTTTCAGCCTCATGCTTAATTTAATGTTTGATAAAATTGTAACAAGAAGAAAACTTAAATTCTAACGCACTTTTGCAAGAAATAGCACAAAATTGCTTAAAGGAGTTAATCAGTGAGAACAGCAATAACTACCAGTTATCAGTACCTCAGTAATAAACTGCTGATTAATAATCCCAAGAAGCATACCACTGGTTAAAATGTTTAATCGGCTACAAAAAATTAAAAGCTCCCGCAAGGAGAGCATTAAGAGGTTACAGTTATTCTTTGCCACCAGTTGATTAACTTACATAAAACACGTATAATTGGCTTACTTAAAAGTTCCTCATAATGCTTTAATATCTGTTTTTGCTCTTTAATTTCTTCTAAAAGCTCTTTTTCTCGCTTTTCCAGGGATTCCTTTTCATTTAAAAGGAATCCTAAGTCAAGGGAGTAACGCTCCAAATCTTGCCTTAATTTCTTTTCTTTTTTCTGCCAGCTTTCCTCGGCTTTTTTTAACTGCTCCTGGACTTCAATTACTTCCTTTTCAAGCTTGGCGACTTTTTCGCCAAAATTATTTTTCAGCTCAAAAAGCTTTTGGCGGTTTTCCTTATCTTTTTCCCGGTAAGCGTTTAATTTTTGAAACATATTTACTACAGAATTTTCCAATTTTTCTTTAATTACCAAAAGCTCTTCTTTATCCCGGATAACCCGCTGGTATCTTGCATGCCAGAGCCGGCACTGATAGAGGATGCTGTCCGCTTTTCTTTTTAGTTTTTCCTTTTCCCGGCTTAAGCGGATTAATTCTTCCCGCCGAAGGGCTAAAAGAAAATCTTTTTCCGCTACTTTTTCCATTAATTCCGTTAACTCTTCTTGATTTTTTTGATACATGACCTTGGCCGCAGCCGCCTGCTCTAAGGCTTCCTGAGCCTGACTCAACCAGTGGGAATTAACTTTTAATTTTTCCTTTTGATAAAATTTTTTAATTTTCCTTATGGCATCCATGTACTTTAAGGAAGCCTGGGCATAAGCCTTTTTTAGCTTGTGGTTTATTTGATAAAAGCCATATTGATTTTGCTCAAAAAAGGGATATTTTTTTAAAACATTTAGCACTTTAGCTTCACATGAATTAAGCCTTTTTGCCAACTTCTCTAAGGTCAGTTCTTCGATCATTAATTCCCGGGCAACTTTCTCCCGCAATAAAAAATCGCTTTCATTAATTACCCAGTAAGTTAACGCCCATGACCCATCATCTAATTGCACAAAACGGCTGTCGCGGGATAATTGCTGTACTTTTTTATTTTTCTTATCCTTAAAAGTATACTTCTGGGACTTTTTACTAATTAAGATTTGCTTAAAAAACGAGTCATTTTCTCTCAGCCCTTCTTTGCGAACCGCCCAAAACCCATCTTCGTTTAGAAAAAAACAAGGGTTTTGCTGTAAACAGTTGCGGGTTTTTTCTAAGATTTCTTTATAAGATAACTCTTTTAACATTTTGGCCCGAACATAACCCACCAGTTCTTCCTCTGATAGATAAGGAAAATAACAGAGTACCGTTTTTAAAATATCTGTTAAAGAATTTAAGTTTTTGGCCAAGCGCAATACTACCACCTCATTATTTTGCTGATGGTAGTATTATTCAATTATTTGGCATTTTTTTCCTGCAAAGAAATTTGTATCTTTATAAAAAACCTTTCGCCAAAATATAACAAAAAAATTATTTACTAATATTTTTTTAAAATAATTCCCGATAGAATTTTTGTATATCTTTTAAGCTTCGGCATAAAAAAAGTTTATCGATAAACGGCTGGTACTCATTTAATACACAGTCGTTTTTTAATCTTTCTTCGGGAGATAATGGGGTTAACCAAAATATTTTTTTTACTCTTTTTTTTATTTCCTCTAAATATTCCACCCCCGAATCTTTCCAGTTGTTTTTTCCATCCCCTAAAATAATTAATATTTTTTCTCTCCCCAAAAGTTTGGGCCTATTTTGAAGAAATTCCTTAAAAGTACGGCTGTAGTCCGAAAAGCCTGTGTAACTTAACTTTTCTTTTTCTAAAGCTTTGATAAACTCTTGATAAGGCAGTTTTAAGAGAAAAGTCACCTCAGTCACCTTATCAACAAATAAGAATAGATTTATTTTTTGAAAGCGCGAGGCAATATGATAAGTAAACTTTAAAAAAAAGCTGGAGTAATCGGCCATCGAGCCGCTAACATCTAAAAGAACAATAATTTCTGCTGGCTTTAATTTATATTTATGAGCAAAAATATTTAAAGGTATACCTCCGGTTTTTAAGGAAGCGCGTAAGGTATTTGGTCCGTTAAATACTCCAGCTTTGGCTAACTTTTTCCGGTAACTTTTTTTCCAGGCTAAACTTTTAGCTATTTTTTTAAGATAGCTCTCTAAAAGAGCTTTTTCCAATGGATCGATTTCTAAAAGGCTTTTCTCCGTTAAATCTACTGCAGTACTTAATGGCGTATTTTTAATGGTTTTTCTTTTAAAAAAGTAAATTAAGTATTTTTCTAACTCCTGTTCGGTTTCCTGCCGTATTTCTTTACCAAATTTTTTTTCTAAATTATAAAGATTTTCATACCAATTTATTTTCCTCTTAGCCTTTGTTAAAAATTCTTTAAGATCTTCTGACCAGTTTTCCTCAGCTTCTAAAAGTTTTTTGAGTTCGTCGGTGCTTTTTATTCGAAGGAGAAAATATAAACTATCGGTTTGTCCAAGCTGCCCGGAAGGCAGCCCCAAATCTCCAATATCTTCGCCTTTATCTTTAAAGATAGATAAATTTAAGTTATAATCTTCAATGAGAAGAAAGGAAAAAACATCATCCAAAATTTTTTGCTGTTCAAAAGTTTTTGCCAAAGTCGTTTTGGCAATATTCTTGAAGTTTGTAAAATTTAAAGGTTGTTTTACTTCCCCAAGAGCATAAAAAAAGTCTAATGTTTCTGCTAGAGAACAGGATACTCCTTGCTTTCTCAGGTAATTTATTAAGTCTAGAATTATTTCTAACATCATTATCACCCATTACGGAGGGAATGCTATGGATTTTAAAGACCCGAAAGATGTAGCTTTTAATTTAAATAAAGTAGGTTATTTTTGCGATCAAGAAATTGCAACTGCTGTTTACCTTGCTTATAACTTGCAAAAACCTCTTTTAATTGAAGGGCCTGCTGGCGTTGGTAAAACAGAAATTGCCCTTTCGTTAAGTCAGGCTTTGAATGTCCCTCTCCTAAGGTTGCAATGTTATCCCGGTCTTGATGAAACAAAAGCTCTCTATGAATGGAACTACCAAAAACAGCTGTTATTTTTGCAGACTGTAAAAACAAACTGGCAAGAGGTTAAAAAAGATTTATACAGCGAAGAATTTCTGCTGCCTCGACCTCTTTTAAAAGCACTAACCTTCCCCGGTAAATCGATACTACTGATTGATGAAATTGATAAAAGCGATGAAGAGTTTGAAAGTTTTCTCTTAGAGACTCTTGCCGAATATGCCATTACAATTCCAGAAATGGGCACAATAAAAGCTCACACCCCACCCTTTATCGTTATTACCAGTAACAATTCCCGGGAGCTTTCCGATGCCTTAAGGCGGCGTTGCCTTTACCTTTACCTTAATTATCCTGAACGAAAGCGGGAGGTAGAAATTATTTTAAATAAAGTTCCGGGAATTGAGCAAAAATTAGCCGAGCAGATTGTAGACTTTGCCAATCGGCTGCGAAGCCGCGACTTAAAAAAGAAACCCAGTATTGCGGAAACTGTGGAAATGGCAAAAACAGTCCAGTTATTAAATTTAACTTCCCTAAATCCGGAAATCTTAAACACAACCCTGGGGGTATTAGTAAAACACTGGGAAGATTTAAAATATATCAAAGAAAAAGAGCTGCCCAATTACAAACTGTAATTGGGCGCTTCTTTTGTTATGGTTACATCATGAGGATGGCTTTCTCTAAGCCCTGCTGGGGTAATTTTAATAAACTTTGTTTTGGTTTTTAATTCTTCAATATTGCGAACACCACAGTAACCCATTCCCGCTCGAAGCCCACCAATTAATTGGAAGATAGTTTCGGTAACCGGTCCTTTAAAGGGTACTCTTCCTTCAACCCCTTCGGGAACAAGTTTTTGCTCATTTTCCTGAAAGTATCGGTCTTTGCTTCCTTCTTTCATTGCCCCTAAAGATCCCATTCCACGATATACTTTATAACTGCGTCCTTGCCAGATTTCAATTTCTCCAGGACTTTCTTCCGTTCCAGCCAGTAAACTACCAAGCATTACTGTATCAGCACCTGCTGCTAGAGCTTTAGTGATATCCCCGGAATATTTAATACCACCATCAGCAATGATGGGAACATTATATTTGCTGGCAATTTCCGCACAGTCAAGAACTGCTGTAATTTGAGGAACTCCTATACCTGCTACCACCCGGGTAGTACAAATTGAACCGGGCCCAATTCCAACCTTTACCGCGTCGGCTCCGGCTTTAATTAAGTCTTCGGTAGCTTCGGCAGTAGCTACGTTACCAGCAACCACTTCAACTTCAGGATATTTATTCTTTATTTTAAATACTGCTTCTAATACTCCCCGGGAGTGGCCATGGGCGGTATCCACAACGATGGCATCAACCTTGGCTTCTACCAAGGCCTGCACCCGGTCCATCATCTCCCGGCTAACTCCAACCGCTGCTGCAACCCGCAATCTTCCCCGCTCATCTTTTGCCGCATTGGGGTATTTCCGGGTTTTTTCAATATCCTTAATAGTAATTAAGCCTTTTAAATGAAAATTTTCATCCACCAAGGGTAGCTTTTCAATTTTATGTTTTTGTAAGATCCGCTCAGCTTCTTTTAAACTAGTTCCTACTGGAGCGGTAATTAAATTATCTTTAGTCATGACATCAGCAATTTTTTTATTGTAATCCGACTCAAATCTTAGGTCCCTATTGGTAATTATACCTACTAATTTTCCGTCAACGGTAATCGGTACTCCCGAAATGTGATAACGTTCCATAATTTCCAAAGCATCTAAAATCAAATGCTCCGGTGATAAAGAAATGGGGTCACTGATTATTCCGTGTTCCGAACGTTTTACCTTATCAACTTCCATAGCTTGTTTTTCAATGGGCATATTTTTATGAATAACCCCAATACCACCTTCCCTGGCTATAGCAATAGCCATCCGTGCTTCCGTTACCGTATCCATCCCTGCACTAACAATCGGAATATTTAATTTGATATTTTTGGTAAAACGTGTGGTAACATCTACATCTTTAGGTAAAACTTCTGACCTAGCAGGAATTAATAATACATCATCAAAAGTTAGTCCTTCCTTAAAAATTTTTGACTCCATTTTTTGCCTCCTTTCATTATTTTATCAATTATATCACATTTTGAAAAAATTATACGGGTTATCTAAAATATGTCCGAATAAATTCTTGAATTTGTTACAAAATATAATTGGAGGTGGTAACAATGGTGAAATCACCATTGGAAAATTTAAAATATGAGGTTGCCGCTGAATTAGGTATCGGCACCGATGACGCCTCCTATAAAGAAAAATTAGAGAAGATGAAAATTGAAGCTGCAAAGGAAATTGGAATTTACGAGCAAATTAAAGATGGCTACTGGGGAGAAGTTCCATCCCGGGAATGTGGCCGTGTTGGAGGTCGGCTAGGGGGCAAAATTGGCGGTAATATGGTAAAAAAGCTTATTACCTTAGCCGAACAACAACTTCAGAAATAAGAGTGGTATTATTTACCACTCTTTTTTTGTAGTTCTCCAGCTAAGATTTCAAGTAAATCATCCACCATATGGGGTAGGGGCAAATCTCCAATTCCAGCAAACAAGTAATTTTCCCGTGCTAAAGGTAATAATATTTTTTTTGCATTAGTTAAGGAAAGGGCTTTAGCCATCTCGGGAGTTATTTCCCCTAGCATTCCATAAGGAAAAAGAATCCCTACTGGACCTAAGACAATATCTACCCGATTGAGATTATAAACCAGAGCTGATTCCCCGGTAGCTCCTTCATTAGCTCCAGCTTTTAACATATTATAAGTAGCATAACTGTTAGTTCCCAGGGCTAAAATTTCTATCTCTTGCCCAAAGGTTTTTCGTATTCTTTCTACAAGATACTTCCCTATTCCTCCACCTTGCCCATCCACTATAGCAATTTTCATGTTATGCTCCTTCCTTGTAAATAGCTACCTATTCGCTTTGCGGCCTCTACAAGTTTCTCTTCATCAGCGACTAAAGCCATGCGAATGTATCCTTCGCCAAGACTTCCAAAACCAATTCCTGGGGTTACTGCTACTCCAGTTTCGGACAGAAGGTTAAAGGCAAAGGCTTTTGAGTCAGAAAAGCCTGAAGGAAGTTTTGCCCAAAGGAACATTGTACTTAAGGGAGGCTTTACTTCCCAACCCCATTTCTTTAAGGAATCTATTAATACCTTTCTTCTACTTTCATAGGTTTTTACTAAATCAGAGATAATAATATCTCGATACTTAAAAGCTTCAATGGCAGCTTTTTGAAAAGGTTTAAAAACACCATAATCAATGTTTGACTTTAATAAGGTTAATTTAGAAATTAATTTTGGATTTCCTGCAGCAAATCCAAGCCTTATACCAGCTAGGTTAAAGGACTTGGAAACGGAAGTAAATTCAAGGGCCACATCCTTTGCTCCGGGAATTTCCAATAAACTGATACTTTTGGCTTGGTCAAAGGTAAGTTCACCGTAAGCTAAATCGTTAACTACAATAAATTCATATTTTTTAGCGTA
This sequence comes from Carboxydothermus pertinax, assembly GCF_001950255.1. Classification (NCBI taxonomy): domain Bacteria; kingdom Bacillati; phylum Bacillota; class Clostridia; order Thermoanaerobacterales; family Thermoanaerobacteraceae; genus Carboxydothermus; species Carboxydothermus pertinax. The sequence continues at coordinate 47,345 of NZ_BDJK01000029.1, read as the reverse complement.
AAACACCATTTTTTCAAAAAAATCATAACTGGCAAGAACAGTAAGGGGATTATTAGGGTAATTTAAGAAAATAAGTTTAGTGGCTTTAAGAATCTCTTCTGGTATTTTTTCGATTTCCAATAAAAAATTATTTTCTTCAGTAAGAGGATAATAAAAAATTTTAGCACCAGCTAACTTTGCAGCTGCTTCATATATAGGATAACCAGGATTGGGAACCATGACTAATTCCCCAGGATTTATTATAGCAAGAGGTAAATGAGCTAAACCTTCTTGAGAACCAAGTAAAACAATAGTTTCGTTAACTTCTAAAAAAACCCGGTATTTATGCCGGTACCAGAAAACCAAGGCTTCTCGTAACTCTTCTAATCCCGGATTTAAAGTGTAGCCATAATTTTGAGGATTTTGAACTTCTCGGGTTAACACTTCAATTATTTTGGGATGCGGAGGCAAATCTGGGCTTCCAATGCTTAAATTTATAACATCCATAACCTTTGCAATTTTTTTTACTTGTAGAGCCAACTCATCAAAAATTCCTGTGGTAAACTTCATCCCCTACCCACCTTTAATTTTTAAAATTAATATAACACTTCCTCTAAAACTCTAGCAATATTCTTATAAAAGATTTTTTCTATCTCTTCCGAAGTAAAACCTGCTTTTTGTAGTTTTTCTTTTAAAGCCAAGTACTTTTCTGAACATTCCAGGCCCAAAAGGCGTTCTTCCATGCCATCAAAATCAGACCCCAGGGCTAAAACCTCTACTCCCGCAATTTCTGCAATATGCACAAAATGGGCAACTAATTGCGTAAGATCAGGGTTTGTTAAAGAAACAAATCCTGGTACAAAGCTAAGCCCTATTACTCCACCTTTTGCTGCTAAAGCTTTAATCTGCTGATCCGTAAGATTCCGAGGATGATCACAAAGGGCTCGAGCGTTAGCATGAGACACAAGGAATGGTTTTTCCGCTAGTTCAATTAAATCCCAAAAACCTGGTTCAGCAAGGTGTGCCGCATCAATTAATATTTTTTGGCGGTTTAATTCTAACACTACTTTTCGGCCAAAATTGGTAAGACCTTCTGGATTTTTTTCTAGTACTCCATCAGCAATCAAATTACGGTAATTCCAGGTAAGAGTAAGGGCTATAATCCCCATTTCTTTTAAAACCTCAATCTTTAAAAGACTGTTTTCTAGCACCTCCCCACCTTCAATACTCAAGTAAAAGCGGGGCTTTTCCTGCAAACGGCAATGGTTATTTATATCTTCCCGGTAAAAATGATAAATTTCTAAAAATCTTTCCCAAGCATGAGTGGGTTTATATTTTTCTTCAATATAAATTGCCAGAAATGGTATTGCATCCATCTTTTTTAAAGAATCCCAGTTTGCCTGGGCATCAAGACAAATTTCTTTAAAAAAATTTTGTCTTTTATTGTAATAAAACAATAATGAATCCAAATGACAATCAATAATCACTTTAACCCACTCCTTAAAAAAGAATAAATGCCTGTCTATCTAATGAGATAAACAGGCATAAAATCTCAATAAGTGCCAAACTATTTATCGGGGCTGAATAATAAGCTTTATGGCAGTCCGTTCTTCACCATCAATAACAATGTCGGTGAAGGCAGGGATACATACCAAATCCAAGCCGCTGGGCGCTACATAACCCCGGGCAATCGCCACAGCTTTTACCGCTTGATTAATAGCCCCTGCACCAATAGCTTGCAATTCCGCACTGCCCCTTTCCCGGATAACCCCAGCTAAAGCACCGGCTACCGAATTTGGATTAGACTTTGCTGAAACTTTCAACACTTCCATTGGCAAACCTCCTTAGTTTGTGTTTTTTACTATATTTGGTATAACAATATATTCGCTATCTTAATGAAATTTCCTTTTTTATTTTTAAATTTTTTTTAAAATTTTTGCTTCCCCTATAGGTTAAAGTTCGACAAATGGCCTACTCGCGTTCGATATATTGTATACGGATTATATCTTCGGCCATGCCCCTTTGGCCTAGTTTGACCACAATTCCTGAAACAATATAAGGACCGCTCGCACTTTCAAATCTCTGGGGCATTTGGGTTAAAAACTTTTGCAAAACTAAATTGGTTTTTACCCCTATGACCGAATTTATAGGGCCGCTCATACCAATGTCGGTAATATAAGCAGTTCCCCCTGGTAAAATCCTTTCATCGGCAGTAGGAACATGGGTATGGGTACCAAAAACTAAAGATACTTTACCATCTAAATACCAACCAAGAGCCACTTTTTCGGAAGTTGCCTCGGCATGAAAGTCAACAACTATATAATCAGCCTTATGTAATTCCGATAATAATTCATCCATTTTACGAAAGGGGCAGTCTAAGTCGGACATAAAAACCCGTCCCATTAAGTTTACCACCGCAATACTTTTACCCTTGACTTTAAAAATTCCGTAGCCCTGTCCTGGAGTACCTGGGGGGTAATTGGCTGGACGTATAATCCGGGTTTCATCGTTTATAATAGCAAATAATTCCTTTTTATCCCAGGTATGATTACCCATAGTTAAGACATTTATTCCCATAGCAAAAAGTTCCTTGGCAATTTCTGGTGTTATTCCATTACCTCCTGCCGCATTTTCACCGTTAGCTATAATAAAATCCACCGAGTATTTTTCTAAAATTTTAGGGATTACTTCTTTAACACCCTTTCTTCCTACACGGCCAACAATATCACCAAGAACTAAAATATTCAACGACTGGTCCTCCATTTCTAATTAGCTATAACTACTCTGCCTTCTTCACGAAAAGCAAAGACCTTCGCAGAAAAACTTCTTTTAGTATTTTCCAAAAGGATATTCACCTGCTGTTCATCTACCTCAATAAAATCTAGAACTTCATTATATTCATCCGAAAGGTAATGAAGTCCTAATCCCTTTCCTAACTCTACAGCAAAACTTAATTCTCCTATTTGAAAGGTATTTAAATCCCTCGATACCTCTATCATCACATAATTATCTAGAAAACTATGTTCAATCTTCAATATATATTTTTCCGTTTTCTTAAATTCCAAATAACTTTTCCATAAATATTCAGCTTTCTGGAGTTTAAGGTCGATTCCTTTAAAGTTTTCTACAAAATACTTTAACTTAATGATTTTCAGATTTGAATCCAACTGGACTGCAGCTAATTCTGGATTTAAAAGAAAGATTGAGGTTAATAGATTTACAAGGATTTCATTTTTTGCTGGCTTCGTTGCTTTTTTCATTCAACTCACCTACCATTAATATAATTTTACCATAACTCCTCTATTTCCTTCTATAATTTAAAAACGACCCCCAAAGGGTCGTTTTTTTGCCTATTTTGCATAATCTACTGCCCTGGTTTCGCGAATAACTGTGACTTTAATTTGTCCGGGATACTCCACTTCTTCCTCAATTTTCTTGGCAATCTCCCGGGCTAAGTGTACAGAAGCCAGGTCATCTATCTTTTCAGGTTTTACCAGGATTCTAATTTCCCGGCCAGCCTGGATAGCATAAGATTTCTCAACACCTTCAAACTCATTGGCTATACCTTCTAATTTTTCTAGACGTTTTAAATAAGCTTCTAAAGTTTCTCGCCGTGCTCCCGGTCTTGCAGCGGAAATAGCATCAGCCGCTTGCACCAATACTGCTTCCACAGTTTTAGGTTCTTCATCGCCATGATGGGTGGCAATGGCATGCAATACTTCCGGATGTTCCCGGTATTTTTTGGCAAGTTCAACCCCAATTTCCACATGAGAACCTTCCACTTCGTGGTCTACCGCCTTACCGATATCATGTAAAAGTCCTGCCCTTTTAGCTAAAGCCACGTCTGCTCCTAGTTCCGCAGCCATTAAACCTGCTAAATGGGCAACTTCAATGGAGTGTTTTAAAATATTTTGGCCATAACTAGTTCTAAATTTTAGTCGACCAAGAAGTTTAATAAGTTCAGGATGTAAACCATGGACGTTAACTTCAAAGGCCGCCTGTTCACCAGCTTCTCTAATTTCTTGCTCCACTTCTTTGGTAGCTCTTTCCACCATCTCTTCAATGCGTGCTGGATGAATCCGTCCATCTTGAATTAATTTTTCTAAAGCCCGCCGCGCAATTTCCCGTCGAATAGGGTCAAATCCCGAAAGAATAACTGCCTCAGGAGTATCATCAATAATAAGGTCAACCCCCGTTAGGGACTCAAAAGTTCTAATATTTCTTCCTTCCCGTCCAATAATTCTTCCTTTCATTTCATCGCCAGGAAGGGCAACTACTGTAACTGTAGTTTCCGCCGCATGGTCTGCGGCACATCTTTGAATAGCTAAGGTTATAATCTCCCTAGCTCTTTTATCAGCTTCTTCTTTAGCTCTCGTTTCAATTTCTTTAATTAATAAAGCCATTTCCTGCTGGACTTCATCTTGTACCTGTTTTAAAAGAAGTTCCCGGGCCTCCTCCGTAGAAAGACCAGAAATCCGCTCTAGTTCAGCCAATTCTTTTTGTACAGTTTCTTCCAGAGTTTGTCTTAAGTTATCGATTTCCTGTTCTTTTTTAGCCAATTGTTCTTCTTTACGCTCGAAACTTTCTATTTTTCTATCCAGCGTTTCTTCTTTTGATAGAAGCCTTCGTTCTAAGCGTTGCAATTCCTGGCGTCTTTCCCGGTGTTCTCTTTCCACTTCATTTTTCATTTTGAGGATTTCTTCTTTGGCTTCTAAAACCGCTTCTCTTTTCTTGGCTTCAGCAGCTTTTGTTGCTTCTTCAATGATTTTTTGGGCTTGAGCCTCGGCAGAGCCAATTGCCGCTTCAGCAATATTTTTACGAATAACATAGCCGGCTGCAACTCCAGCCCCGACCCCTGCCACAGCAATAATTATATCAGTTATTATATTCAAGCTTTCACCTCCTTATATAAAAATCTCCCCTAATAAAAAAAACCGAGCTTTTACTCGGCTAAAATAGAATAAGAAACCCACCAACAGGCCAAGACCAATCGGCAGGTCCCATTCTACTTTCACCTATCCATATTTTACCCGTTGTCCATATTATCTGTCAAGAAAAGGGCCTTCTGTACCACTGATGGTGGGAATCCCCGGCTTAATAAAAAACGGTAATATTTGGCATAACCCGCTGGTTCAAGGTATTTATATTTTTTTAATAAGATTTCCTTAGCTTTTGCTACTTCTTCATCCTCATTAAAATTCAAATCATTTAATAATCCTGGGTTTATCCCTTTTTGTAAAAGTTTTAATTTTACTTTTAAAAAGCCATATTTTTGCATTTTTGAACTTGCGAGATAATTTTCCAAATAACGCTTGTCATCTAAATATCCTAGTTCTATAAGTTTAGTAATTGCCTCTTCAATCTCATCGTCCTTAAAGCCTTTTCTTATAAGATACCTTCGGACTTCTTCGGTTGTCCTCAGGGCACGGGAAAGATAATTTAAAGCTAGCTGATATGCCCTATTCAAAGTTACTCTAAAATCTCCTCAGAACTTTTTGAATCAGGATTTTCCGATACTTTTAATACTGCTTCTCGAATTTTTTGCTCAATTTCTTGGTAAATATCAGGATTTTGGCGTAAAAACTCCTTAGCATTTTCCCGACCCTGACCTAAACGTTCGTCATTATAGGAATACCAGGCACCAACTTTTTGAACAATTTTTAAATCCACCGCTACATCAAGAAGGCTCCCTTCTTTTGAGATTCCTTCTCCGTACATGATGTCAAAATCAGCCTGTTTAAAAGGAGGAGCAACCTTATTCTTAACAATTTTTACCCGGGTTCGGCTCCCTACTATGTCATTGCCTTGTTTGATTACATCTACTTTCCGGACCTCCATCCGAATTGAAGCATAAAATTTAAGTGCCCGTCCGCCAGGAGTGGTTTCAGGATTACCAAACATTACGCCTACTTTTTCCCGCATTTGGTTTATAAAAATTGCTATTGTTTTGGATTTACTTATAGCCCCGGTAAGTTTTCTTAGGGCCTGGGACATTAAGCGAGCCTGTAGACCAACGTGAGCATCGCCCATTTCCCCTTCAATTTCTGCTCGAGGTACTAGAGCTGCCACTGAATCAATTACTATCACATCAATGGCACCGCTTCTCACTAAACTTTCGGCTATTTCCAAGGCCTGCTCACCGGTATCGGGCTGGGATACCAAGAGGTTTTCAATATCTACTCCTAATTTTTGAGCATAAACCGGGTCTAAAGCATGCTCGGCATCAATAAAAGCAGCTATACCTCCCATTTTTTGCGCTTCCGCAATAATGTGCAAGGCAACAGTGGTTTTACCGGATGATTCCGGGCCAAAGATTTCTACCACTCTCCCCCTGGGTACCCCACCTACTCCCAGGGCTAAATCAAGCGCTAAGGAACCAGTGGGAATTACCTCAACCTGAAATTTCCCCGTGTTTTCCCCCAAGCGCATGATAGAACCTTTCCCAAACTGTTTTTCAATCTGGGAAATGGTTAATTCAAGGGCTTTTAACTTATCACTCATGTAAGCTCCCTCCATAAAACATTTGTTCGTACTTATTATAACTTTAGGTTTATTTAATTGTCAAAACAATTTTGAATTAAAAGTTTTAAAGCTTCCTCAACCGCTTGTATTCGAATTTCTTGCCGATTGCCTTTAAATTGACACTTGGATACTTTAATCCCATTTACTGTAGCTATCCCAATGTACACAAGGCCCACAGGTTTTTCCGGAGTACCTCCCGTGGGCCCGGCAATTCCAGTAATACCCATCCCCACCGAAGTCATAAGTTTAGTTTTAATGCCTAAGGCTAATTTTTCAGCGACTTCAGGACTTACAGCTCCTTTTTCCGTAATAATCTCCTTATTTACCTCTGTTAAAATTTCTTTAGCTAAATTCGCATACACCACCGCTCCGCCGTAGTAGTACTTGGAACTTCCGGAAATAGAGGTAAGCACAGCACCTAATAGTCCACCGGTACACGATTCAGCAGTAGCTAAAGTTAACTTATTAGCAATAAATAACTTTTGCACCAAAAGAGCCTGGGAGAGAAGTTTATCGTTAAACACCGGTATACTCCCCCTTTAAATCATAAACGTCATAGCCGGTAATCAGCGCTTCAATAATCTGCCCTTTTCTTAATTTTTTGGCCGATTTTATTTCAATTATTCCGTCAATTTCTGGAGCATCCATATAAGTTCGACCAAGATAAATATTTTCCCCTCTTAACTTTTTTTCAACAATGGTAGGAACCTTTTTCCCCACTAAGGCTTTATTTAACTGAATGGAAATTTCTTGCTGAATTTCCATAATTTTCTGATGCCGTTGTTCTTTTATCTTTTTAGAAACTTGGTCGGTCATTTTTGCAGCTGGTGTACCTTTTTCCCGGTAATAAGGGAAAACACCTAGGCGGTTAAATTTAAACTTTTTAATAAAATCTAAGAGATAGTGGAACTGCTCTTCCGTCTCTCCAGGAAATCCCACTATAAAAGTAGTCCTTAAGACAAGACCTGGAATTTCAGCCCGTAACGTTTCCAAAAGGGTAATCGTTTTTTCACTGCTTCCGCGCCGCCCCATCTTCTTTAATATTTCCGGGTTAATGTGTTGTAAAGGAATATCCAAGTATTTTACCACTTTAGGATTTTCTTTTATTTCATTTATTAACTCCGGGGTAATTTTATCGGGATAAAGATACATCAGGCGTATCCAAAAGTTTCCCCGAAGCTTTGAGATATTTTTTATTAGTTCAACTAATTTGTATTCTCCATAAAGGTCTATTCCATAAGAAGTAGTGTCCTGAGCCACCAGTATAATTTCCCGAGCTCCTTGGCGTAAAACCTCTTTAACCTCAGCCACAATATCTTCCATTGGTCTACTAATAAATCTTCCCCGAATAGCAGGGATGGTGCAGTAAGTACAGCGATTATCACAGCCATCGGCAATTTTAATATAGCGAAACACATCATCAGTCTTAGCCCGGGGGCTATGTTCTAAGTTAATAAATCCCGGTTCACTGATAATTAATTTTTTTTTCTTATCTAAATTATCCAATATTTCCTCCAAACGGCCAATTTCCCCGGGAGTAAAAAACAAATCTACCTCAGGAATATGCTTTGCCAGCTCTTTTCCTTCCCTTTGTACCAAACAGCCAGCCACCAGTAATTTTTGTCCTTGTTTCTTGTTAGTGCCAAGGGCTAATATCTCATCAATACTTTCTTCAACAGCAGCAGAAATAAAACCACAGGTATTTACTAATAAAAGGTCACTTTCTTCGGGAGTTTTTGCCTGCCTATATCCTTTTCGTTCAAGGATTCCCATCATTACTTCGCTATCAGCCTGGTTTTTAGTGCAACCTAAGGAAACAATATAGTATTTCAACCTTTTTCACCTCTTAATATTTAATCTTAACTACTTGCCCCTTTTTGCCAGGAGCTCCATACGTAACGCCATTTACTGTGACAATAACGGCGCCTGCATTACCGTATTTTATGGTAAGGGTTTTATTACTGGCAAATTGTTTCTGCTCCGGAGGATTTATTTTACCGGAAAATAAAACTTGATTATCTTCTTTAACTTCCAACCAGCAGGGGCCATAAACCGCTGCAACCGTTACAGTTTTTTTATTCGATACTACTTGCGGTACTTGTTTAGATGGTTTTTTGTAAACTTTGGGGGTGACTGAAGACTTTGGTGGAGGTATCAATTCTTTATTGGTTTTTTTACTAGAAAGGGCTAAGTAAATACCACTTAGTAAAACCCCAAACGCCAGAAGAACAATGAAAAGGGCCAGAGGAAAAGAGGTTTTATTCTTTCGACTTTCCGAAACGTTTGGCGGGAGTAAAATTCCCTGGGGCTCAGTTTTTTCGGGGGACAGAGGTAAATCCTCCTCAGCAATCTCCACCCCTAAAAATCGGGCATAACTTTTAAGAAAAGGTTTTACATAAGCTTTTCCCGGAAGTTCGTCAAACTTTTCTTCTTCAAGGGCCTGCAAATATTTACTACGGATTTTAATTTCATTTTCTACATCTTTAAGAGAAAGGCCTAATTGTTCTCGACGACTTTTTAATTTTTCCCCAATCATTTAAGGTCCCTCCCAGTAAATTCTCCCCAATACTCAGATATTCCCGCAACTAATTCATCAATATCATTACCGGAAATAACCTTTTTTATATTTCGGAGATAAGCGGTAGATTTTTTATAAAGGGGGTCATAATACTCCCGCAATAAGGTTTTTGTAAATTCATAAAACCGTCCTTTTTTTAAATCTTCAGAAAGGCTTTCAACCTTTGCCCGCCCTAAATAAACAGTTATACTTTGTAAGGATTCTAAAAAATATTTAATATCTATTTTATCCACTTGGTAATCCCGTAAAAGATTTTTTATTCTCTGTTCTTCCGGTAATTCCAAAAGAATTACCGGTGCCTCTTGCATCCTTTGAAACAATTCTTTGGGTAAGAAAAGCTTGCCAATTTTCCGGCTTTCTCCTTCCACCAAAAAAGGAAACCCCTTTAACTCTTTTAAAACATCATACAGCATTGATTCAAAGCGCTTTTGGGATGGCTGTGGCAAAAGCCCCAGGTGACCGAAAACCGATCCCCGGTGGCTGGCAAGCTGCTCTAAATTTAAAACCGGTAAGCCCTTTTCAGCCAATTTTTTTAAAATTAACGTTTTCCCCACCCCGGTCATACCATAAAGAACAACCGGAAACAGTGTTTTGGCTGTTTCAAAAAAACGTACAACTTCCTGGCGATAGCTCTTATACCCACCTTCCAAGCGATAAACATATATATCCACCAGCCGCAAAATTTCAGTAAAAACTAAACTTCTTAATCCTCCCCGCCAACAATAAACAACTATGTCGCCTTTCTCTTTATATGCCAGGATTTCTTTGACTAACCGGGGAAGTTTAGGCGAAAGAAAATTTAAACCTGCTAGTTTGGCTTGACTTACTCCTTCGTATTTATAAATTTTTCCAATTATTTCCCTTTCTTGATCACTAAAAAGCGGCAGATTAATTGCCCCTTCAATATGGTCTTCAGCATATTCTCTGGGAGAACGGATATCAATAAAGATTGGATTTTTTAAATTTTGAGCATCAGCAAAAGTTATATTTTTCAAAGTTTATCACCCAAATTTCTAAAGTCTCGATTAAGTATAACACTGAGAAATTTTATGGTCAATAATAAAAAACCGGGCCTTTGCCCGGAAGAAGGTTCATTCATATTTAAATACAGCTTCAGCCTCTTTAGAAGGAGTAAGTTTTATTTCTTTTAGGCGGACTATTTTCTCTTCTTTGCCCGTTTCAGTATTTACATAAATTAAATATTTTTCGCCTAACAGTTTTCCTAAAAACTCGTAGGTTAGGGTTTCTTGATTGCGGTCGTTTAAGATTACTGCTTTTCGTATTCTTAAAATTTTTAGCCCCTGGTTGATATTTTTCTTTGCACGTTCCTCATTTAAAAGTAGTTTGTTTAAGGGACGCGGACGATCATACAAATAGTACTGAGTTCCTTCAAAAGCAGTTATATCGCCTTTATCCATGCCCACTTTTACTTTTATAACTTTTGGATAATAGATAATATCATCGACTTTACTTGCAAAAGTAATACTAACTTCATTATCTAGTCTATCAACTTCGGTAGCTTCTAAATTTCGAAAACCTTTACTCCTAAGATATGCTTTAGCTCGACTCACGCACTCTGCAACCGAAAAAGTAGGTTTTTTGGTGGGTCTAGTAGTTAAAAAGCTTAAAACCTTACCCCCATTCACGGAAACATTATAATAACTTCTGGTTTTGGATCGCCTATCGATTACTTCATACAAATAAGAAGAAACAAGCCCATTTACTTTAGTTACTGGAATGATTACCTTACCAACAACCCCTTGACCTAAATAGGCCTTGACATTTTTTTGGGCATCAATCATGGAAACTGGTTTACCTGGTATACCCAAAGAATACGGATTGACATTCACAAAATCTCCTTCATAGGCTACTTTCTTATTTCTTAAATCAACTACCCCATTTTCTATATTTCTTAATGCTGTCACAATTTCTTTAGGCATCAAATCTTCCCGCACAGAGTAAAGTTTTGTTTCCTTTGTTATCATTATTGGTTGATTTTTTAAGCTATCAAGAGCATTTTCTAAGTTTTGATTGATCTTTTTTAGTTCCTGGTAATACTTTTCTAGAGTTTTTCTTTCCTCTGCACTTAATGATTTTCCTTCAGTATCTTTTATGGCTACGGTATAGGTAAAATCGCCAAGCTGGTTGTAAAATGCTTTGGTTTTTTCTAGGGAAAAGGTAGTAACCGGTAATTGTCCTAAATCCTCCACCACGGCATAAGCTTGACGCCAACCTTTAGCGGCTTGCTTTAAATTTTGTTGGAGCGACATTGAGACCAGGGTTTTTCCAATCTGGGCTTCCAAAGTCTTACTGTGCCCGTAAATTTCCTCAAAAGCTCGCCGGTACAGACTATTAAGTTCCCAATAAAGACGATTCTTCTTTTGGCTTTGATCATAGCCCCAAATAAATAAACCCAATAGCAACAAACTTCCTACTATAATGGCAATGGTCCTTTTCATTTCCTCATCTCCCAAAAACATGTTTTCCAATCCTTGCAATAATTTTTCGAGACCATATCCACCGGGAAACCTTTTTAGCAGGGTTCCAGAAAAATAGGGCACCATAAGTAGGATCCCAACCATGTAGAGCATCATAGGCTGCTTTAATACTTTCTCGCGAAGGAAGTAGGGACCAGAAGCGACCATTGGAAACCGATTCAAAGGCCCCGGGCTGAAAAATCACTCCAGCAACAGTGTTGGGAAAACCTGGATGTCGTACCCGATTTAAAACAACTGCAGCAACCGCAACCTTTCCCGCATACGGTTCCGCTTCCGCTTCCGCCCGAATAAGGCGTGCTAGGAGGTAAATATCACTAATTCCGGAATAAGTATAAACTTTAGGTCTTGCAGCCATAACCTGACTGTAGTGATGAAATACCATACCAGATAAAAAAATAACCATTACCAATAATGCTACTAGTTTTAATTTTACTTTTTGCATTTTCTCACCACCCGTATTCTTAGTTTTCTTCTTTTGAAGAAAGTTTATACAAAAAAAAGACCTTTAAAGTTTTTTTCCTTTAAAGGTCCTTAAACATTTCCCTAAATTGTTCGTAAGAAATTAATACAGCCCGCGGCTTACTTCCTTCATAACCCCCAACAATTCCTTTTCTTTCCATTTGGTCAATTAAGCGAGCTGCCCGTGCATAACCAATCCTAAGACGTCTTTGAAGCAAAGATATAGAAGCCTGTCCAGCTTCCATGACAATTTTTACCGCCTGAGGCAATAACTCATCATCTTCTAACTGCGCATCTTCTTCCTCTAGTTCCGTTTCTTGCTCAAACTCTGAAGAAAATTCAGGATCACCTTGCTTTTTCCAGAATTCCACCACCGTTTCCACTTCTTTATCAGTCATAAATGCCCCCTGAATGCGAATTGGTTTAGACGCGCCAACTGGGAAAAAGAGCATATCTCCTTTACCTAAAAGCTTTTCGGCCCCGGCCATATCAAGGATAGTTCGTGAGTCCGTCTGAGACGATACCGCAAAAGAAATTCGCGAAGGAATATTGGCTTTAATTAAGCCAGTAATCACATCTACCGATGGTCGTTGGGTAGCCACCACCAGGTGCATACCAGCAGCTCGAGCCATTTGAGCTAAGCGGCAAATTGAATCTTCGACCTCAGCGGGTGCTACCATCATTAAATCCGCCAATTCATCAATTATAATCACAATATACGGAAGATAGCTTAAATCTTCTCCTCCTTTGGTAAGCACAAGGCTGTTAAAACGGCTTATGTCCCTAACCCCATGTTTGGCAAAAAGCTCATAACGCCGTTCCATTTCCCGCACAGCCCAACGTAAAGATATGGAAGCTTTTTTGGCATTAGTTACTACCGGGCTAATTAAATGAGGTATCCCATTAAAAGTAACCAATTCTACCATCTTGGGGTCAATCATGAGAAATTTTACTTCCTGAGGGGTTGCCCGGAATAAAATGCTTGAAATTAATGTATTTAAGCAAACACTTTTTCCTGAACCTGTTGCTCCAGCAATCAGTAAATGGGGCATTTTTTGTAAATCCGCCACAATTGGTTTACCAGCGATGTCCTTTCCTAAAGCAAAAACCAAAGGGGAAGCCTGATTTTGAAATTCCGGAGTTTCTATTATTTCTCGTAACACCACCACATTTATCTCTTTATTGGGAACTTCAATGCCCACAGCAGCTTTACCAGGAATTGGTGCTTCAATCCGTACATCAGCAGTTGCCAATTTCAAGGCAATGTCGTCCGCTAAGCTTACAATTTTACTAACTTTTACCCCTGGGGCCGGCTGCAATTCATACCGGGTAATTGCTGGTCCACAGGAAACTTCTTTTACTGTTGCCTGAACTCCAAAGCTTTCTAGGGTTTCTTCCAGGATTTTAATATTTTCAGAAATATCCCGATTACTCTGGCTACGAGAAGATCTTGGACGGTTTAAAAGGGTTATTGGTGGAAGTTTATACTTTTCAAAATCTTTAAAACTTAATTGTTCAAAAGAATCAAATCCTTTATCGTTTTCTTTATTAAATTCTAACTTCCCTTTTTCTTCAATCGTTTCATAGCTAGGCTCTTTAATCTGTACTATAGGTTTATTTAAAGGTGGATTGGTATATTCTGGGCCAGGAAGCGGGGGCATCTCAATAATTACGGGCTTTCTATCTTGTTTTTTCGGGTTTACTGACTTTTCCTCTTCAATAAAAATCGGAACAATACTCTCAACAACAAAAGTTTTAGCTTGTTTAAGCCCTTTCCCCAGCTTTTGAATAAATTCCTTAAAGGACCAATCAAGTACTAATAATAACGCAATTAAGAGAAGAGCAATTATTAAAAGATAGGTACCAATTAACCCTAACGATTGTAAGACCCCATAGGTTAAAATAGCCCCTATTACGCCTCCCCCTTCTCCCTGCCAGGCCATTGTAAACATCGCACTTAAAGGTAGTTCTAACGAGAAAAAAATTAATAAAGCAGCTACAAAAACAAAAAAGCCTATCTCTCTTTTACCCAAATTTTTAATAGCTTTACCGAAGGAAAGTTTAAAACCTGCAGCTAAAAAAATTAAGGGTAAAAGAAAATTCCCGTGTCCTGCTAAAACGGAAAACCAATGTCTTAAAAACAGTCCAACCGAACCGGTCTTATCCGAGAAAATGCTAATTAAACCTAAAATAGCTAAAAGCATTAAAAATATTCCGGTTACTTCTCCTTTAAAATTTTTTGTGGATTTCGGCTTTTTATGATTACTCTTATTATATTTAGCCATAAAACCCCTCCAAAAAGCGGCAGGTTAAAATTTCCCTGCCGCTTGCAAAACCAGAACCACCATTCCTAAAATCCAAACATAGTAGGAAAACACTCTAAGACTACCTTTACGTAAGACCTCCAGCATAAACTTTATAGCAAAATATCCTGATACCATTGCGGCGAAAAACCCAATTATAAAGGGCATTAAGTTAATACTAGCTAAATTGGAATTTTGGGCAATAAAATCCTTTAAATCCAATACTGCAGCCCCTAAAATAGCAGGTATAGACAATAAAAAGGAAAACTTTGCTGCCCATTCCCGATTTAAGCCTCTAAGTAATGCTCCGGAAATAGTAAGCCCAGACCGGGATATTGCCGGTAAAATGGCCAGTCCCTGGGCAATTCCTATGAAAAGGGCATCAAAATAACCGGTTTGGTCTAAATTTTTTCTACCACTTTTTTGCCTCTCTGCCAGCCAAAGGATAAAACCTGTGATAATAAATTCAAATCCTAAAGTAGCGCCCGATTCAAAAAGTCGCTCAAAAAAATCCTTAAAACCAAGACCAATTAAGGCTGTAGGAATGGTACCAACAATTATTAAAAGGGGCAATCGTCCCCAGGGTTTTTTTATTATGTCCAAAATTTCCCTGCGAAAAATAATTAACAGGGGGACTAACGTTCCTAGATGTACTAAAATATCAAAAAGCAATACATTTTCTTTTAAACCAAAGAGTTTTTGCAATAATACTAAATGACCAGAACTGGAAACCGGCAGATACTCGGTTAAGCCCTGAACCAGTCCTAAAATAAATGCTTCAAAAGTAGTCAATTTCCTCTCCCCTTTAAATTTCCATTATGATAGGTAAAATCATTGGTCGGCGACGGGTTTTTTCAAACAAATACTTACCAAGAGCATCCCGTACCTGACTTTTGATGGCTGACCACTCTAAAAGTCCGTGGTTAAAACATCTTTCCAGAGCTTCAGTTACCTTTTGTTTTGCTTCATCAATTAACTGTTCCGATTCCCGAACATAAACAAATCCCCGTGTTACAATATCCGGACCGGCTACAATATCTCCGGACTCCCGGTTTAAAGTAAGGACAACAATAATAATTCCATCCTGGGCCAGCTGTTTTCGGTCCCTTAACACAATATTCCCCACATCCCCCACTCCGAGTCCATCAACCAATACCCGGCCGGCCGGTACTTTTCCAGCAAGGCGTCCGGATTTTTTCGTGAATTCCAAAACCTGACCGTTCTCCACCACAAAAATATTGTGGGGCTTTATTCCAAGCTCCCGGGCAATTTCCGCATGTTTAATTAAATGCCTAAATTCTCCATGGATTGGTACAAAGTATTTGGGCTTTAAAAGGTTAATCATTATCTTTAATTCTTCTTGGCTGGGGTGACCGGAGACGTGGATTCCTGAAACCGCTTCATAAATCACTTTTGCTCCCAGTTTAAACAACTGATCAATAATTCTGGCTACTAACTTTTCATTTCCCGGAATTGGCATAGCAGAAATAATTACCGTATCTCCAGCCACAATCTCTACTTGCCGGTGTTCAGACATCGCCATCCTGGTAAGAGCTGACATGGGCTCTCCCTGACTTCCGGTAGTTAAAATAACTACCTGTTTATGCGGATAGCGGTTAATTTCGTCTAAATCAATTAATAAACCATCAGGGATATCTAAGTAACCCAACTCATTGGCAATCTCCACTACGTTCACCATACTGCGGCCAACAATTGCAACTTTCCTTTTAAATTTATGGGCGGTATAAATTGCTTGTTGCAAACGGTGAACATTAGAAGCAAAGGTAGCAATGATTATCCTTCCTTCAGCAACCCTGAAAGTTTCTTCAAACGTATTACCTACCGTTTTTTCCGATAAGGTAAAGCCGGGTCTTTCAGCGTTGGTACTATCCGACATTAAAACTAAAACACCTTTTTCCCCAAGCTCCGCCAGCTTATAAAAATCAGTAACTTTTCCATCGACCGGAGTTGGATCTAGTTTAAAATCTCCCGTATGTACTATAGTGCCCACCGGGGTATGAACCGCAATCCCGACAGTATCCGGTATACTATGAGATACTTTAATAAACTCAATTTTAAATGGGCCAATATTTAAGACATCCCGCGGTGCAACTACATTTAAGCTAGCCCGGGCTATGCCGGCCTCCTTTAACTTAGCATTTAAAAGCCCTAGTGTAAGCCTCGTTCCATATACCGGTACGTCAAATTGTTTCAAAAAATAAGGCATACCGCCAATGTGGTCTTCATGTCCATGGGTTAAAAGAACAGCTTTTACCTTATCCTTGTTTTCCAAAAGATAGGACATATCAGGGATAACCATGTCAATGCCTAAAAGTTCCTCTTCGGGAAACATTAACCCAACGTCAATTACAATGATGGTGTCATGGTATTTAATCACCATCATGTTTTTCCCGATTTCACCAAGGCCTCCTAATGGTATAATTTGTAGTTTTCCATCTTTAATTGGAAATACACCTCCCGTTAATTTATTATTTATATATAAACCGCCCATTTGTTAGCTTTTTACAATCTAATGTAATTATAAAAAATAAAAAAGGGAAGGACAAGTGAAAATAGCCTTCCCTGCGGCTTTTTTCTTTTAAATTTATAACAAATTACTATCTTTCAATTGTCTTACCAATTCTTCTTTTTCCTCCTCATTCATTTCAACCAGTGGTAGTCTAAAACCGCCCACTTTATGTCCCATTAAATTTAAAGCTGTTTTTACCGGTACAGGATTGGTAGTAATAAACAATACTTTCATTAAGGGGTAGAGTTCCTGGTGGAGACGTGCCGCCAGCGAAACATTCCCTAAGAGATACTGATCAATCATTTCTTTAATCTTTGGACCTACCAAATGGCTTGCTACACTTACAACTCCATATCCCCCTACTGCCAAGATTGGCAAGGTTAAACTATCATCTCCTGAGAATACTTTTACCCGTTCGGGCAATAGTCTTACAAGCTCAGTAGCTTGTTCTAAGCTTCCTGCAGCTTCTTTAACAGCCATTACATTCTCAATTTCAGCAATTTTTGCCATGGTTTTGGGTAGAATATTAACCCCCGTCCGGCCGGGAACATTGTAAATCATCACGGGAAGGCTGGTGGATTTAGCGATTGCCTGAAAATGCTCCACAAGTCCATTTTGAGACGGCTTGTTATAATACGGTGCTACTAACATTACCCCATCTACACCAGCTTTTTCAGCAGCCTTGGTAAGTTTAATCGAATTTTCAGTTGCGTTAGAACCGGTACCAGCAATAACCGAAGCTTTACCTCCTACTGCCTCTACCACAGCTTTAAATAGGTCCACTTTTTCCTCAAAAGACAAAGTTGGCGACTCTCCAGTAGTCCCTGCTACCACAATTCCATCAGAACCATTTTCCACCAGGTAAGCAGCTAACTTTTGCGCTTGTTCCAGATTGACCTTTCCTTCCCGGTCAAAAGGTGTTACCATCGCCGTAAGGAGACGTCCAAACAAAGACATCGTTTCACCTTCTTTAATAAAGTTTATTTATAAGTTTAATTTAAAAGCCCGGTGAATTGCTCTTACAGCTTTTTCCATATCCTCCCCCGCCACCAAAACCCAGATCGTTGTATAAGAGTCTGTAGATTGAAGGATTTCGACTTGTTCTCGCGTTAGCGCTTCAACTATTTTCGCCATAACTCCCGGCACACCAGTCATGCCAGCACCTACCGCAGCAATTTTTGCACAGTTTCGGCGGATACGAGGATTAAAGCCCATATTTTCTAGCACTTCGATAGCCTTTTCCGTAACTTCCCCTTTAACGGTAAAAGCAAGGCCTTCAGGACTTATATTAATAAAATCCACACTAATTTCCGCTAAAGCCAGTCCTTTAAATACTTTTTGGGCTAAATTAGCAATTTCGGGTGTATCTTCCTTAAGAATCTTTATCTGGGTAACACCCGAAATATGAGCGATACCAGTAATAATTCTATCCCTGATAACTTCAATAGCTTCACCATATACTTCCGCATAGGATGTAACAAGTGTCCCTTCACCATCGGTTAAAGTAGATTTTATCCGAAGGGGAATATTTTTCTGCATTGCAATCTCCACCGCCCGGGGATGAATAACCTTGGCTCCTTCCTGGGCCAGTTGGGAAATCTCATTATAAGTAACCACATCTAATGTTTTAGCATCTTCGACAATTCTGGGATCAGCAGTTTTAATCCCTTCAACGTCAGTATAAATATCGATAAATTCGGCCCTTAATGCAACTCCTAAAGCAGCTGCAGTGGTATCGCTTCCTCCTCTTCCAAGAGTAGTAATTTCTCCATCTTCGGTAGCTCCTTGAAAACCACAAACCACCGGTATATATCCATCTTCTACCGCTTTTAATAGCTTATCGGTTTTTATTTTTAATATTGAAGCGGAAGAATAGTTATCATCGGTAATAATGCCGGCTTGCGCTCCGGTAAAAAGTTTTGCTTTATAGCCAAATTTTGCCAAAGTATTGACCATTATTACGCCGCTAATTATTTCTCCGCATGCCATTAATAAATCCGCTTCCCGGGCCGGAAGATCTCTATATACCTCATAGGCAAAGTTTAATAATGTGTCGGTAGCGTAAGGATCTCCCTTTCGCCCAATTGCCGATACTACAACTACCGGCTGATAACCGGATTCAAAAGTATTAATGATTTTTTGGGCAACTTTTTCCCGGAGTTCAGCAGTTTTTAAACTGGTACCTCCAAACTTTAAAACAATAAACTTTTTAGCCATTTTGTTTCACACACCCATACTTAATCAATAATTCAGCAATTTGTACAGCGTTGGTTGCTGCACCTTTGCGCAACTGGTCAGCTACCACCCAAAGATTTAAACCGTTGGAAATGGTATTATCTTCCCGAATTCTTCCCACATAAACTTCATCCCGGTCCGAGGCAAAAAGGGGCATTGGATATTGTTTTTCTTCTGGATTATCCACTACCCGAATCCCCGGAGCATTACTTAACAGTTCAATAGCTTTTTCCCGGGTTATTTTAACTTTCGTTTCTATGTTAATACTTTCGGAATGACTTCTAAAAACTGGTACTCTAACGGTAGTCGCAGTTACCTTTATTTCAGAATCATGCATAATTTTTTGGGTTTCAAAAACCATTTTCCACTCTTCTTTAGTATAATACAAATCCTGAAATACATCGATATGGGGGATTAAATTAAAAGCAATGGGGTATGGGAACACTTTGGGTTCAACTTCTTCTCCATTCAAATACGCCTGTACCTGATGTTTTAGCTCTTCAATTGCTTCAATCCCGGCGCCGGAAACTGCTTGATACGTAGATACTACCACCCGTTTAATCTTTCCATAATCATGAAGGGGCTTTAACGCTACAACCATCTGGATAGTAGAACAATTAGGGTTGGCAATAATACCTTTGTGGTGTTTAACATCCTCCGGGTTTACTTCCGGCACTACTAAAGGTACGTCCGGTTCTAAGCGAAAAGCACTGCTATTATCGATAACCGTTACTCCTTTTGCCGCCGCAATCCTAGCAAACTCTTTACTGGCCGAGCCACCGGCGAATAAAGCAATATCCATCCCCTCAAATATTTCTGGTGTGGTTTCCTCTACCCGATAAATTTCACCGCGAAAAGCTACTTCTTTTCCCGCAGAACGGGCGGTAGCCCCAAGCCGCAGTTTGTTTACCGGAAAGGAACGTTCCTGCAAAATTTTTAAAATTTCTCCTCCTACCGCTCCGGTAGCTCCAATTACCACAACATTATAACTCAAAATAACACCTCCAGGTCTGTTAGTATGAGATAAGAAGTGGCTGTAACTGCCTTCCATTTAGACTCTCTAAAATTGTATCCTCCAGATAATTAAGATTACTAATTAATGAATTCGGCTTATCCTTCGGATTATCCTGCCCAAAAGGAACAAAATATACATTTTTTGTGTTGAGTAACACCCCTAAATTTTTAGCATTTAAACCTAAAGCATCATTGGTTGAAATCGCTAATATTAAAGGTCTTTGATTTCTTAAATGAGCTTTGGCTGCCATTAAAACTGAAGAATCGGTAATCCCATTGGCAAGCTTAGCCATGGTATTTCCCGTACAAGGAGCAATAACAAGAACATCAAAAAGTTTTTGCGGCCCCACCGGTTCTGCCTCAGTAATAGTTTTTATACCTTTTTTACCGGTAATTTCTTCAATCCTTTTTATAAATTCCTGCCCATTTCCAAAGCGGGACACAGTGTTTTGTACGTTTTCTGAAAAAATAGGAGTTAGATCAAATTTTTTCGTTAACTTATCAATTACTTCCAGTAAGCCAGGTAAAGTACAGTGCGACCCGGTAAAAGCGAAGCCCACTTTAATCATCGCTATCCCTCCAACCCCGCATTTTCCTGTGTTTTACGATTAAATCCGGCAAAACTTTGGCTAGTAATTTTCCTGCAGTTTTGGGTGCTACTTTTCCGGGAAGCCCCGGAGCCAAAACTGCCTGGATTCCAAGAGATTTTGCCGCCTCAAAATCGACTCCACCGGGATTGGAGGCAAGATCAATTACTACTACATCTTTTTTTAACTTTTTAAGTAAATCCGCTGGTAAGACCAAGGAAGGCACAGTATTAAAGACAATGTCAGCCTGAGATATTTTCGCGTCCAGCTCTTTAAAACTCACAGGTACAAACCTTTGCTCATAAATTCGGGCCAAATCCCTGGGTTTCCGAGCAACAACATAAACTTGTGCCCCTATACCCGCCAGCATCCGTGCTAAAGTTTGCCCGGTACGGCCAAAACCCAGGACAAAGGCATTACTTCCATGGATGGTTATCGGAACCATTTCCATGGCCATTTGAATAGCCCCTTCCGCCGAAGGAATAGAATTATAAATTGCTACATGGTCCATTTCGGCTATTTCTACAAGTTCTACCCCAAGATCAGCAGCCAGTTGTTTTAAATAATGGTTGGCAAAGCCAACTATGAATAAAACTCCTTCTTTTAGACTTTTTTTTATTTCCGGTGTTAAATAATAACTCTCTTCTGAAAGGGGTGCAAATAATTTGCCCTGGTTATTTACTCCAGGCATGGGCAAAATCACAGCGTCAACATTAAAAACTGCTTCAGCGAGCGAATTACATAAAAGTACCCTGGGCTTACAGGATACCGGTAATCCAAGGACTTTAAGGAAAGCCCCTTGTTCCTCCAGCTCCTCAATTAAATAGACATTCCGGAGATCTCCTCCAAGGACAGCAAGATTAAAGCCTAATAATACCTGCTCCATCGCTCCAACCCCCAGTGGAAAAAGCTACTAGCAGTATATGACGAGGGGCATTGAAGCGGTGCTTGTCCTATCAACTAGAACAATAAGCTTTCTAAACCATAAACAAATTTATCCAATTCAAAAACCTTTTTTAAAGCAAATAAGATGCCATCCAGGTAACTTTCCCGGGAATAAACATCATGTCTTATGGATAAACTTTGACCCCTGCCGCCAAAAATAACCTCCTGGTGGGCAAGTAGGCCAGGAAGTCGAACACTATGAATTTTTACTCCTTCAAAATCACCTCCCCGACTCCCAGAAATTTTTATTTCTTCGGTAATCGGTTTTGGCCTATTTTCTCTTTTCGAAACAATAGCTTGAGCAGTTTTAATGGCGGTTCCCGACGGTGCATCAACTTTTAAATTGTGATGATATTCAATTATTTCGACATCGGCAAAATACTTTACCGCTATTTCGGAAAGCTTTATCATTAAAAGAGCACCAATGGTAAAATTTGGTGCCAAAATACAACCAACTTGATTTTTGTTAGCTTTTTCCTCAATTTTTTGAAGTTGTTCGGGAGAAAAACCAGTAGTACCGGAAACTACCCTAACCTTATTTTCCAGAGCTGTTAAAATATTGTTAAACGCCCCTTCTGCCCGGGAAAAATCAAGCATCACTTCAGCTTTGTTATTTAAAAGTACTTCCTTTAAATTGCTTTCAACCGCTTTTCCAAGCTTTGTTGTGCCTATGATTTCCCCCATATCCTGGCCAACCTTTACTACATCTACAAATCCCACCAGTTCATGTTCCGGTAGTAATAAGAGGTTTTTCGAAATTTCTTTTCCCATTCTACCGCATGCTCCAGATATTACTATCCGCGCCATAATATTCCTCCTTAAAATTCCGTATACTCATGTATTTTTATTTATTAAGTTTTATTTTCTCGTATAAAAGCCTTATCTGTCAAGAAAAAAAACCGGCTTTCCCGGTTTAATATGTATTATCTAATTCCACTAGGATAACCTGGCTTCCAATTAACTTTACCGCTTGCCATGGTATTTCCCGCGGCAATGATTCTTTGAAAAAGGAAAAAAATCTCCCTCCCCCGGGCATAATAATGCTAACTATTTCACCGGTTTCGGGAATGACTTGAAAATCAACTCCATCCACTACCCCCAGACGGCTTCCGTTCTTAACGTTTATAATTTCTTTCCCGGTAAGTTCTTCTAAGCGCAAGGTAAATTCCCTCCCCAATTGGTTCTAATAAAGCAAGAAAAAGGGCCACAGCTGGAAGGGATTTTACTGCCACGCCACCAAAGGTAATCTTTTCTGGAATTTTTATGCCTAAAAATTGAACTAAAGCATCGAGGCTTAAATAAATCGTACCGGCTCCAGCAAATAGTTGTTTAATTGCATTACCTAGCCCAATACCCTCTCTCTTCCCTTGCCTATTTTTTACTAAAAAAAATAAAAATATTGCTAAAATAATTAATACGGCAAGCATTTTTGTCCCCTTCCGGTTACATTGTATGCCTGCCGTATAGCTTTTAGAACAAGATTAAAAACCTTCCCAGGGACCTATCGATACCTTAGTAAAATTATCAAGATTGGAAATTTCTTGAGCCATTGCTTTTATACTATCCATAGAGACATTAAAAACTTTAGCAACGATTTCTTCTGGTGAAATAATTTTACCATGATACAAATAAGACTTTGCCAAGCGTGACATTCTTGTGGTAACGCTTTCTAAACTTAAAAGAAGGTTACCCTTTATTTGCTGACGAGCCCGTTCTAATTCTTCATCGTTAATTTTACCTGTTTTTAGTTCGTTTAGTTCCTTTTGAATTAACTCTAAGGCCTCCTCAACTTTATTGGGACCTAATCCGGCATAAATTCCAAATAAACCGGCATCTTGATAAGCAGTTGTATAGGAATAAACTGAATATACCAAACCATGTTTTTCTCTTAATTCCTGAAACAAACGTGAACTAATTCCTCCACCTAAAATAGTACTTAAAATATTTATTGCATAAATCCGATCATCAGTTAGCGAATAACCTTTTGTTCCTAGGCATAAATGTACCTGTTCGGTGTTTTTTCGGCGACTGTAGCTATGTAAATTAAATTCGGGAATGGTAATTTTATCACCTTTATGCCTTCCGCCAAGACCACCAAATAAGTCCGTGATCTTCTCTAAGAGTTCCTGGTAATCAACCCTTCCAGCAACCGCAATGATTAAATTGTCTGGAGTATAGTGTCTTTTATAGTAATCCAGTATCTTATCGCGGTTAAAGCTTTCAATATCCTTTATTTCTCCTAAAATCGGTCGTCCTAGAGGATGATTATTCCACATAACCTCTGTTAAAAGATCGTGAATTAATTCATCGGGGGCATCTTCATACATTCTTACTTCTTCAATTACCACATTTTTTTCTTTTTCTATATCTTCTTCAGCAAATTTTGAATTAAATACCATGTCGTAAAGAATCTCCAAGGCAAGATTTGTATGTTCGTCTAAAACCCGGGCGTAATAACAGGTATATTCTTTGGTAGTAAACGCATTTAACTGGCCGCCCACCTGATCTAAAGATTCAGCTATTTCCCGGGCGGTACGATTTGCTGTACCTTTAAACATCATGTGTTCAATAAAGTGCGAAATTCCACTCTCGTCCCGCCGTTCATTTCTTGAACCAACTTTAAACCACAAACCTACCGCAGCTGAGCGAACATAAGGGATTTCTTCTACCAAAACAGTAATTTTATTAGGTAACGTGGTGACCCGAATCATGTTTTACCTCCATGGTTTTTCTTTTTGTAAAAATTGTTCCTGCAAAAATTGTCCATTTACATAAAACAACGCCCGCCTGCCGGCATTACCTTCCATAACTATCATCTGGATTTTTTCTTGATTTCCTTTCCAGGATAATATTTTAACGTCTTTTGTCAAAACCCACCAGGCATTTTCCTTAAAATATATTTTTTGTCCTTTTTTCAACAAGATTTTTTCGGTAAATTTTTCATCGCTTGTTAAAAAAGTCTGATACATTGCGTTAAACCTATCGGGACAATTTAAAACTGTACCAATTATAAAATATTTTCCCTGCCAGGCCCCAACCAAGCACTTTCCTGCCTCACTGGTGGTACCGGTTTTTACACCAATAACGCGGTGGTCTTTTCTTAAAAGTCGGTTTGTATTATGAAAAATTCTTTTTTTAATACCACTTTTTGTCTCGTATTGTTCGGTCTTACATATATTGGCGAATTCTTTTTTCGTTAAAGCATAATAAGTTAATAAACTTAAATCTTTAGCTGAAATCTCATGGCCCGGACTGGAAAGGCCGGAAGGATTTTTAAAATTAGCAGTAACTAAACCCATTTGTCTTAAATAATAATTTAATATTAACATAAAATTTCCCTTTCCTACAACCCAGGCCAAAGCATTGGCTGCATCATTTCCCGATTCCAACATTAGTCCATAAATAAGATCTTTTACGGTAATTTTTTCTCCCGGCTTTAAATAAATTTTTGTTCCAGAAACCAGTACCGCTTCAGGCCTTACCTCAACTTCTAAATCCAAAGGGTATAATTCTAAGGAAGTAAGTGCAGTTGCTATTTTGGTAGTACTTGCCGGTGGGAGTGGTAAATCTTGATTTTTTGCCTGGATAATTTGATTAGTTGCCGGAAGAAAAAAATAATAAGCTTTTGCTTTAACTTCCCCAAAAGCAGCTAGGGGAGTAGAAAGAAGATAGAGGATTAAAAGGAAAAAACCTTTTCGCATAAAAAATCACCAATTTTATTGTTACCAAAAAAACTTTTAATATTATTCCAGTATTTCCCCTACCGTTACAATTTGATAACCTTTCCTTTTTATTATTTTAATTAATTCCGGCAAAGCTTGAAGAGTTTGGGGCATGGGATGAATTAAAATTATCGCTCCATTAGTAATATTGGGTATTACACGATAAATTATTGTATCAGGAGCTGGCTTTTGCCAGTCGATTGTATCAATACTCCATAAGATGGTTTTATAATTCAAATTTGCCGCAGCTCTTAGGA
The DNA here is from genome assembly GCF_001950255.1 of Carboxydothermus pertinax. Taxonomy (NCBI): domain Bacteria; kingdom Bacillati; phylum Bacillota; class Clostridia; order Thermoanaerobacterales; family Thermoanaerobacteraceae; genus Carboxydothermus; species Carboxydothermus pertinax. The sequence goes on along the minus strand of NZ_BDJK01000029.1, from coordinate 21,716 downwards.
CATTTTCTCCACGTTCACCATAAGGAGGAGTATAAAGCCGAGTTTTATAGCCGGTAAGTTCTTCAATAATTTTTTCAGTTTTTAAAATTTCCTCCTCATTTTCTTTAATTGAAAGTCGATCGGGATGCTTGTGTAAATACCCATGATTTCCAATTTCATGACCTGCATTATATAACATTTTTAAAATATCCGGGTTTTTTTTAGCCCATATCCCCCCAATAAAAAACGAGACTTTAACCTTCTCCCTTTCAAATATCTTTAACATCTCCGGTAAAATATCTTCTCCCCAGTAAACATTACATAAAAAAGCTACCTTTTTTTTGTCCGGATTTCCCTGATAGATAGGGTTTAGATAAGAGGTAACAAAAACCGTCTGTTTACAGAAAATACTTAACAAAAAAACAAAAGAAATAATTCCCAATATCAAAAATACCCTTTTAAAAAGAAAAATTTTCAAGTTTTCCCCTCCAATCTCTTTTTTAAAATAATTTTTATGATTAAAAACAACAAAAAAGAACCCGTCCCTTAGTGAGACGGGTTCTTTCGGACTTTTTCGATGGCTTTTAAAACTGCTGTTAAAACTTCAGTACGATCAGCCACTTTCGTAAAGTTTAACCGCGTTATTACTTCTCCCTTATCGGTAACTACGTATCTTGGCGGCAGCTGGTTTAAAGCAATAGCTTTAATATCGAGAAGGCAGCGTTCACAGGTACAAATATCTTGTTTTGGTAATATTTCCTGTAATATTTCATCTACTACTTCTTCAGTATAGTTACGCAAAATTGGCATTAAATTCACCCCACTTAAAGGTTTCCACCACCTTCTAAATTCGTCCTAAAAGAAAAAAAATCCTCCCTAAAGAGAGGATTTTTTACAAAACTTTTGCTGTCCCGCGATAAACCAATCCCCTCTGGGGATCTAAAGTAAGTTTTTCTCCATCTTTTATAATTGAAGTTGCACCATCTACCCCAACTATCACCGGAATTCCAAACTCTAAACCAGCTATAGCAGCATGAGAGGTAAGACCTCCTGCTTCTACTACTAATCCTGCCACCTTTTCAATTGCCGGCATAAAATCTCTATCAGTAGCTTCCGTTACCAGAATATCCCCCGGTTGCACATGAGCTTGGGCTTCCTTTGCGGTGTGACATACCCGGGCTATCCCGGTAGCTGCCCTGACGCCAATGCCTACTCCTTTCGCCAGAACATCCCCTGCCACGTGAACCTTTAAAAGGTTAGTAGTCCCTTTAACCCCTACAGGAACCCCAGCGGTCAACACTACTAAATCCCCGGGTTTAATTAACCCGCTCTCTAACGCCGCTTCAATAGCTTTGCTTAGCATTTCGTCAGTGGTTTCAGAGGTTTTAACCAAAAGCGGGTATACTCCCCATACCAGGGTCAACTTTCTTAGCACTTTCATATCAGGAGTTGCGGCAATCACTGGCACAACCGGTCGATAACGGGAAACCATCCGGGAGGTATAACCTGAAGAAGTTGGCGTAATAATTGCCCCCGCATCTAATTCTTCAGCAGTAGTAACACTCGCGTGACTTATAGCATCAGTAACAGTTTTAAAGGATTTAGTAGCAGGTTTATTAAGCTTCCTTTGCTCCAATAACGTCTTTTCTGCTCTTTCCACAATGCGTGCCATTGTTTTTACCGCTTCCACTGGATATTTACCAGCAGCGGTTTCTCCTGAAAGCATAACAGCATCAGTGCCATCAAAAATAGCATTAGCGACATCAGAAGCTTCCGCCCTGGTTGGACGCTTATTGCGTATCATCGAGTCCAGCATTTGAGTAGCAGTAATAACCGGTTTACCGTTTTTGTTACATTTTTCAATGATTTCTTTTTGAACCAACGGAACTTCTTCGGTGGGAATTTCCACGCCTAAATCCCCTCGAGCTACCATTATGCCATCAGAAACCTTTATGATTTCATCGATATTTTCAACACCTTCTTGGTTTTCGATCTTGGCAATTATTTCCATGTAAGCCCCTTTCTCTTCTAAATAACGGCGAAGGGCAAGCACATCGGAAGCTTTACGAACAAAAGAGTGAGCTATAAAATCTGCTCCAATTTCAATGCCAAAATCGATATCTCTCCTATCTTTTTCCGTTAAAGCCGGAAGATTAACTTTCACCCCAGGTAAATTTACCCCTTTATTATTGCTTAGCTCTCCCCCTGCAATAACCCGGGTAATTACTTTTTTTCCATCTATATCTTCAACTTTTAACTCAATTAATCCATCATCTAAAAGAATTGTTCCTCCTATCGCCACATCTTGGGCTAAACCAGGATAATTTACTGGAATGGTTAAGCCTTGTCCCTCGGCAATATTCGGATCAAAAACTACCAGCTCCCCCTCTTTTAAAGTAATTTTTCCATTATAAACCTTTCCAATCCGGATTTCCGGCCCTTTGGTATCAATTAAAATGGCAACAGGCACTCCTACTTCCAAAGAAGCTTTTCTTACCTTTTCGATTCTTTCCCTGTGTTCCTCATAACTACCATGCGCAAAATTAATCCTTGCTACATTCATTCCGGCAGTAATCATTTCTTTCAAGATATTTAGGTCATTAGAAGCAGGTCCTAGGGTACAAACAATCTTTGTCCTTTTCATTGGCTCATTCACCCCATTAGATAGATAAAATATCCGCCAGACGATAATATTCTTTGTTAATTTCCTTTTTCCCGGAAAAGGCTACATCTAAAGGCTTTAAAACATATTCCCCTTTTTCATAAGCCACCATCATTCCTGATGTATCATTTAACAAAGCATCTACCGCCAGCGCTCCCATTCGGCTTGCTAAAATTCGGTCAAACGCCGAGGGACTTCCTCCCCGTTGTATATGTCCTAAAATAGTAACCCGGGTTTCAAAACCAGTTTTTTCTTTAATCATTTCACCCAATTTAATGCCACTACCTGCACCTTCAGCAATAACAATTATACTATGAAGCTTTCCCCGCTGGTGGCTTTTAATAAGCTTTTGACAAATTTCATCAATCGAATACGGTATTTCTGGAATAATTATTGATTCGGCCCCACCGGCAATACCCGCTTCTAAAGCTATGAAACCAGCATTTCTCCCCATAACCTCAATTATGAAAGTCCGTTCATGGGAAAAAGCAGTGTCCCGGATTTTATTTATGGCATCGACTACAGTATTTACCGTCGTATCAAAACCAATGGAGTAATCCGTACCATAGATATCGTTATCAATGGTTGCAGGTATCCCAATTACTTTTACTCCAAACTCTTCATATAGTTTGAGAGCCCCTTGAAAAGAACCATCGCCTCCAATTATAACCAACCCTTCAATTCCTGCATTTAGTAAATTTTGGTAGGCTTTTTCCCGTCCTGCTCGAGTTTTAAATTCTAACGACCGGGCAGTTTTTAAAATCGTACCTCCCCGCTGGATAATGTCTCCTACACTGCCTAAAGTCATTAAATTCATTTCATTATTAATAAGACCAGCATAACCTCTCTCAATTCCATAAACCGTTAACCCGTGATATAAAGCTTTTCGAACCACTGCCCTAACCGCTGCATTCATTCCTGGTGCATCGCCGCCACTGGTTAAAACCCCGATTGCTTCCATTAGTTGCCACCTCCTTGGCTTCCACTCCCAATTGCCCGATAGCGTTGATATCTTTTAGCAAGTAATTCTTCTAGAGGAATTTCCATTAATTCTTTTATATTTTTTACTACCTCTTCTTTCACTGCTTTCAGAACAAAAGCCCGATCGCGATGCGCCCCCCCTAGGGGTTCGGCAATAATCCCATCGATTAAACCAAAATTAAGTAAATGTTCAGAAGTAAGCTTTAAAAGCTCAGAAGCTTCAGGAGCCCTTGAGGGGTCTTTCCAGAGAATTGAAGAGAAACTTTCCGGAGCAATCACTGTAAACACAGCATTTTCGAGCATTAAAATCCTATCCCCCGCTGCTAAAGCTAACGCCCCACCACTTCCACCTTCACCTATTACTACTGCTAAAACAGGAGTATTAAGACTTATTACCGTGCTTATAGCTTCCGCAATAGCTTGAAATTGACCTCTTTCTTCTGCCCCTATGCCACAAAAAGCCCCAGGAGTATCAATAAAAGTAAGTACTGGACGTTGAAATTTCTCTGCCTGTTTAAAAAGGCGAATAGCTTTACGGTAACCTTCCGGATGGGCCATACCAAAATTTCTTTGGATATTTTCCTTGGTATCTTTACCCTTTAAGTTACCAATAATAGTCACAGGAATATTCTCAATAACCCCTATTCCTCCAATAAGGGCTGGATCATCACCAAATTTTCGATCACCTTTTAGTTCTATAAAATCATCGCAAAGGTAATTTATGAAATCCCGCGTGTTAGGCCGCTCAGGATGGCGAGCTATCAAAACCCGCTGCCAAGGAGTAAGGTTTTGATAAATTTCTTTAGCTAGTTCCTGAGCTCTTGCCGCAAGCATTTCAATTTCTCTTGAAACATCAATATTTTTTTCTTCGGCAAAACGTTTTAACTCCAAAATTTTTTGTTCTAGTTCAACCAAAGGTTTTTCAAATTCAAATAAAAAATTAGCCATACTATGCCCCCAAACCGCCTTGGTTATGTAAAGCCAGAAGTTTTGCAATCACTTCTTTTAGCTTGTCACGACTTACCACCGCATCAACAAAACCATGTTGCTCTAGAAACTCCGCCCTTTGAAAACCTTCTGGAAGTTTTTGGCGAATAGTTTGTTCAATTACCCGGGGGCCAGCAAAACCAATGAGCGCACCCGGTTCAGCAAGGATAATATCCCCCAGGGCTGCAAAACTTGCTGAAACACCTCCAGTGGTCGGGTCTGTCATTACCACAAGATAAAAAATCCTTTCAGCATTTAAACGATTTACCAGTTGAACAGTTTTTGCCATTTGCAACAAAGAAAAAATTCCTTCCTGCATCCGGGCTCCTCCCGATGCGGTAAAAACGATAAAAGGTAACTTTTGTTCAATTGCTTTTTCCATTGCTAAACTTATTTTTTCTCCTACCGCCGTTCCCATACTTGCCATAATAAAATTAGGATCCATGACCGCTATTACAGCTTTAGTCCCATTAATCCGACCTATTCCTGTAACCACTGCTTCAGTAAGTCCAGTTTTTTCTCGAGCTTCGGCTAACTTTTCTTCATACCCAGGAAAACCTAAAGGATTAGAACCCAGTACACCCCGGCCAAATTCCACAAAGCTTCCTTCATCACAAAGAAAATTAATCCGCTCATAAGCAGTAATTTTAAAATGATATCCACATTTAGGACAAACCTTTAAATTTTTTTCTAATTCTTTATTAAAGATAATTTCTCCACAACCCGGACATTTTTGCCATAGTCCATCGGGAATTTCCCGGGAAGGAGTTTCTGGTTTCACGATAACGTACTTTGATTTTTTAAAAAAATCAAACATAGCAAAACTCCTTTACAATTCATTTAATATTTCCATAGCTTCTTCCACTTCCGCTTCTGGAACCATAACCTCAAAGGTAGAATTTTCTGTATCAATGCCTATAGGTTTAATTTTAACTAAAAACCCTTCTCTAGTTAAAATTTCCTGCACTCTCAATGCATCTTTTTTATTTGGTGCAATATAAACTACTGTCCACATATTATTCCCTCCGGCAACCTACTCGTTGGTTACTAAGCCATGTTTCGTGTAAATTTCAGCCTTGCCCCTAATTTTTATAGCCGAAGTATGTTCTGTAAACTGAGCTACCATTACTTCACCTTTATCAAGCTTTTCCGTATGGTGAAATTTAGTATCTTTTCCTCTAGTTAACCCCATAATGGTTACCCCGTTTTCCAAGGCTTTAACAACAATATATTCCGCATTAATCGCCGAATTCTCACTCATCGCTTCACTCTCCTTTATTTAAAATTGACTGTTGTAATAAACAATTTTTAATACTTTCGGTTTTGCCATAAACAATTAATTTATCCCCGGCTTCTAACACTTCTTTGCCCCGGGGAGAATGAATGAAACTGTTTCCCCGTTCAATGGCCATTATAAATATACCTTTATCTCTAATTTTACTGTCGGCAATACTCTGCCCAACCAAAGGAGCTTCGGGGTGGAGAACAAACTCCGCCACACCGTACTCATCGGAAAGCCTTAAAACTTCCCAAATAGGATGATGATGAAGAAAAGATTTTTTTATTTGCTTTTCCAAACTCTTTTCCAAAAGATTCACTAAATAACGATTAGAAACTAACAAAAACCCTCCTACAAAAATTGAACCGGCAATTAACACCTGATGCGGTGTAATTTTTCTCGTCCAGGAACCAAACACTGAACCAACCACTGTAGCCATCCCCAAGTAGCTTAGCACCATTAGAACTGAAATCACCTTGCGCCTTATGGGGTGCTGGGTAATTAATTCCGATTCCCTGGTGGTAAACCCCACGGAAGTTAAAGCGGATAAAGCCTGAAAACGGGCTTTGCCCATATCCAGCCCTGTAGATTTTAAAATAATTGCTGCAATTTCCACAATCAACACCATTAAGTAAAAGGTTAAAACTAAAATGATAAGGCTCATGCCACCACTCCGCTTTTAGCTTACAATAGGGTTCTTTGGCTGTCAAGAAACGCTTTTAAGCTTTAACGCTTCTTCCCCTAAAAGCTTTTTAATCTCCCAAAGCACTGGACTATCCAGGTCAATCCAGTAATCCACGGGAAGTTTAATTAACTTCTTTCCCCCGGGATATAAAAACACCGGCGCAGGTCCAGGATATTTTCGCAAAATTGCCTGTAAAATTTGAATTTTATCCCGGGTTATTTTGATATAAACTTCCAGTACCTGGTCAGCCTTAAATTCATACACCTTTTCAACAATCATTTTTTGAACACCATCATCTTCTTCAACCATACCATAAAACCATAAAATGTTTTCCTCCAGCAAATAATCCCGGTAATTTAACCAACCTTCGGGGAAAATTACCGCTTCAATGGTCTGGTTTAATCCTTCTAATAGGGCAAAAGCCATTGGCTCTCCCTTTCGGGTTATAGTGCGTTTTAATTCCGATAAAATTGCTGGAAAATAAATTTTTTGTTTGTTTTTACCCAGAAGATCACAATGTTTTTTAATAAAACCGCGGATTCCAGCTAAAGGATGTCCCGTTAAATACATCCCCAGGCTTTCCTTTTCTAAGCGTAATAGTTCTAGTTTAGAGTACTCCTTTTCTATGCGGAAATTAAATTTATTAGCTTCCGGCAAAAAGTCTCCCAGGGTAAGCTGGCCAGTGTCCTCTTTTTTGCTATAATACTCCAAGGCATCATCTAAATTTTCCAGTAAAGTCTTGCGGTTATATCCCATTCTCGCAAAAGCTCCCGCTTTAATTAAGCTTTCAATTACTCTTTTGTTTACTATTTTTTTATCAATTCGTTCTAAGAAATCGTTGAAATCAACAAAGGGTCCCTTTTTTCTTTCTTCGATAATGGCCCAGGCAGCCGTTTCCCCAACATTCTTAACCGCTGCCAGGCCAAAACGGATTTCCTGTCCGGAAATGGTAAAATCAACCTCACTTAAATTTACATCCGGCGGTAAGACATTTATCCCTCTTCTATGACAATCTTCCGCATACACTGTAACTTTATCAAGATTATCTTTTACACTAATTAATAGTGCAGCTAAAAAAGCCACAGGATAGTTAGCTTTTAACCAGGCGGTATAATAAGCCACAAAAGCATACGCTGCACTGTGGGACTTGTTAAAACCATATCCGGCAAAATATTCAATTAAGTTAAAAATCTCTTCTGCCTTTTCCCGCGGGTAGCCCCGGGCTACCGAGCGTTCGATAAAATCATTTTTTAAGGCTGCAATTATTTCGGGCTTTTTCTTTCCCATTGCCCGGCGGAGTAAATCCGCTTCCCCTAAGGAAAATCCTGCCAAAATACTGGCTATTAACATCACTTGCTCTTGATAAATAATAACCCCATAGGTCTCTTTTAAAACCGGTTCTAGATCAGGATGGGGATAAACCACCGGTACCCGCTGGTGTCTTCTATTGATAAAATCTTCCACCATACCACTACCTAAAGGCCCTGGCCGGTATAGGGCAACTAAGGCAATTAGGTCTTCAATAGAGCTTGGCTTTAGCTCCTTTAAGATTTGGCGCATTCCCTGACTTTCTAACTGAAATACTCCTACCGTATCGCCGTTTTCTAAAAGCTTATACGTTTTTTCATCATCAAGAGGAATATCTTGTAAGGAAATTCTTTTACCGGTTTGTTTTTCAATAAAATTTAAAGCCTTTTCGATTACTGTTAAGGTCCTTAACCCCAAAAGGTCTATTTTTAATAGTCCTAATTCTTCCACCGTATCTTTTTCAAACTGGGTAGTAATAACTCCTTCCGAAGTCTTAAATAAAGGCAAATGTCGCTCAATTTCTTCCGGAGCAATAACTAACCCCGCAGCATGTACCGATGCATGCCTTGGCATTCCTTCAATTTGCATTGCAAGATCAAGTAATTCTCTCACTTTAGGATTATTTACATATAATTCTTTTAACTCCGGCGTGGTTTCTATAGCTTCTTTTAAGGTAATCCCCAGAACATTAGGAATGAGTTTAGCAACTTTATCCACTTCTCCATAGGGCCATTCTAAAGCTCTACCTACATCCCTAACTGCAGCTTTTGCCGCCATCGTCCCAAAAGTAATAATTTGGGCAACCCTATCTTCACCGTATTTACGGTATAAATAGTCAATAACTTCCTGGCGTCGTTCAAAACAAAAATCTACATCAATATCCGGCATACTAACCCTTTCCGGATTTAAAAACCGCTCAAACAAAAGACCATACTTAATTGGATCAATATCTGTAATCCCTAAAGTATAAGCAACCAAACTTCCAGCAGCAGAACCTCTGCCTGGCCCCACCATGATACCGTTTTCCTTCGCATAACGGATAAAGTCCCAGACAATCAAAAAGTAGCCAGAAAATCCCATCTGCTCAATTACTTTTAATTCATGAAATAAACGGTTTTTTAGTTCATCGCCTGGATTTTCATATTTTTGATAAAGGCCCTGTAAACACAACTCTTTTAAATACTCCGAAGGCGACTTTCCTTCGGGTACAGGAAATTCTGGCAATAAATACCGACCAAACTCTAACTCCACCTGGCACCGTTTGGCAATTTCCAAAGTATTGTTTAAAGCTTCCGGTATTTCTCCAAAAATTAGCTTCATTTCCTCATAACTTTTTAAATAAAACTCGTCAGTAGGAAATTTCATCCTTCCAGGGTCGTTTATCGATTTACCAGTTTGAATAGCTAAAAGTACATCTTGCGTCCTGGCATGGTTTTTTAATATGTAATGAACATCATTGGTAGCTACCAGCGGAATTTTTAATTCCCGGGATAGTTCGATAAGAGAACGGTTCACAATCTTTTGTTCACTTATACCATGATATTGTAACTCTAAATAAAAATTTTCAGGCCCAAAGATGTCCCGGTATAAACTTGCTATCTCTCGAGCTTTATCTTGCTGACCAGCTAAAATCTTTCCAGGAATTTCACCGGCTAAACAGGAAGAAAGGGCAATTAAGCCTTGACTGTTTTCCGCTAAAAGCTCGTGGTCTACCCTTGGTTTATAATAATACCCTTCAGTATACGACCGGGAAATAATTCGCAATAAATTTTGATAGCCTTTATTATCTTGAGCAATTAAGACTAAATGGCTTAGCTGATCGTCAATCTTTGGGGTCTTTTCAAAACGGGATCTTGGAGCAACGTAAACTTCTACTCCGATAAGGGGCTTTAACCCCAGGGCTTTAGCTTCTTTGTAAAATTCCACTACTCCAAACATATTTCCGTGGTCAGTAAGAGCTAAAGCTGGCATATTAAGCTCAAAAGCTCTAGTTACCAGTTCCTTAATTTTCCCAGCTCCATCTAACAGGCTATAACAACTGTGCGTGTGCAGATGAACAAAACTCATTTTGCTCCTCCTAAAATATACTAAAAGACACCCCCAAGGTGTCTTATTTTTCTAATAACCGTACATCAATTAACGCTTTAGCGGTCTTTTGCTTTTGCAAATAAAAATCTATTTCTAACTTTGCCTTTCTTTTTTCTAAGGATAATAAATTACCCCGTACCATCAGGCTTTCTCCATAACTAAAAGGAGTCAACAAACTTAACGAGTAGTTGTCGACGATTACCGACGCTTTAATTTTTTTTCGAACCACTAAATTGGCATAAAAAATGGATAGAGATAGCAAGACAGTAGAGCTTAAAATCCCCAGTTCGTTAATTAAAAAATCATTCACTCTACCTTCTAAATAAAGCCCTTCCTCATCTTCGCCAGCGATAAAGTTTTTAATAATAAGGTCTTCTAAAGTCTCACCATATTGAGGTTGACGTTCTAACCGTTGCAAAGCTTCAATTATATCCTGGCGGCTGATGATACCTAAAAGTTTCTGCAAACTATCCACAACCGGCACCAAATCAATTCGTTCCCAGGTCATTACCCTAGCTACATGACCAATTGGAGTATCGGGGTTTGCCGAGATCACATTTTTGGACATTAAATTATCCACCAACTCACTCTCCTGCGCACTGTTCACGTCGGTTGCGGTAATAATGCCGCAAACACGGTTTTCCTCATCAACCACAGGAAAGCGACTATGTCCAGTACTTAAAAATAATTGGCGCCAGTCCTTTACTTTTTGACCTAAAGATAAGGTAAACACTTTTCTAACCATTATATCTTTTGCCGTTAAGATTTCTTTTTCATTTAAGCGCTCGTACAGGGCTTGATGAAGTAGAGAAGCTACGGTAAAAGTATCGAACGGTGACGATAAAACCGCAAGGTTGTTTTCCTGAGCATACCGGAGCATTTCCTGACTTACTTTAAAACCCCCGGTAACTAATAGGTGAGCTCCACTTTTTAAAGCTTTTAGCTGGGCATCTTCCCGATTACCTACGATAAAAAGACACCCTTCCACTAAAAAACGCTCAATGGCTTCCACCGCCATAGCACCTATTAAAAAATTAGAAAAGCTTAAACTCGTTAGATTTTCTCCGGCAAGTAAAGCGGATTCAGTAATCCTAATAATTTCGTTTAAAGTTAAATCCTTTAACTCTTTTTTTTCCTGGGTTTCAATTCTAATAGTACCTACTTTCGGAACTGTTTTTACCAGTCCCTCCGCTTCCGCCTCTTTAATCGCCCGATAAGCAGTACCATCGCTAACATTTAATTCTTTGGCCAGTAATCTTACCGAAACTTTACTGCCAGGTTTTAAATTTCGTATATACGCTAATAACTTTGCATGTTTTGTACTATTCATCCGGCCCACCTAACTTTTTTGCCGACAATCCAAGCAGGTTCCATAAAACTCCAATCGGTGATTTTTAACCAAAAAGCCCGTTTGGGCTTCAACTTCCTGATTTAAATTCGAAAATATTGGCAAATCCACATCAAATACCCTGCCGCACTTTTCACAAACAAAATGATAGTGGGGCAAAGGGTTCCCATCAAAGCGGCTATAGGAACTTCCGTAATTAAGCTCTAAAATTTCGCCCATTTGCGTTAAGAGTCTTAAATTTCGGTATACTGTCCCTAGGCTTATATCAGGAATAATTTTACGCGCCTGTTCGTAAATCCAATCGGCTGTTGGATGAGATTTTGTATTTTTTAATATATCAATAATCACCTTTTTTTGCCGGGTCATCCTTGTTGTCGCAGCCATTATCTTCACCTCAATTTCCCGACTAATAATAATTCCTATTTTATATTATACAACTTTTAGCACTTTTTCATAGTAGTTTAAATACCTGTTTACTTGAATTTCTAAGTTAAATTTCTCTTTTGCTCTAAGCCTCCCTTTTTGCCCAAATTTAATCTTAAGTTCTGGGTTTAAGAGTAACTTTTCCGTTGCCGCGACTGCCTCATCAATATTTTTAAAGTCAACTAAAAACCCATTTTCTCCATTTATCACCACCTCGGGTAAGCCACCAACCCGATAGGCAACTACCGGAACTTCCATGGCCATTGCTTCTAAAGCCACCAAACCAAAACTTTCGGTTTCGGAAGTGATCAGTAAAACATCGGTAATATTTAGTACTTCTTTAACCTTTGGCAGTTTTCCTAAAAACTTAACCCGACCCCCTAACTTTTTATTTTGTACTTCATTTAAAATAAGCCCGGTTTCCGGGCCTTCACCCACCAATAACAACACGCCATCAATTTTTTCCAATAATTTTTCAAAAATCTTTAAAACATCCATAGGTCGTTTTACCGGTCGGAAATTGGAAATATGGGTTATAACCTTTTGCTTTTTCTTAATACCAAGCTTTAACTTTAAACTTTGACCGACTACTTCCGGTCGATACTCGTTTAAATCAATAAAATTATAAATAACTTCAATGGCATCAGGCGTTAAATTGAATATATTAGAAGTTTCTTCCTTTAAAAAAGAAGAAACAGCAGTTAAACCGTCGGATTTTTGTAAACACCAGCGGGTAATATCATACAACTCCCGTCGCTGTCCTACTAAAGTAACATCCGTTCCATGTAAAGTAGTTACTACCCCAATTTTCTTGCCTTCCTGGGCTAAAATTTCTTTAGCCGTAAGCGCAGAAATGGTATGAGGAATGGCGTAATGGGCGTGGATTAAGTCCAAGTTATAGGTTCGTACTACTTCAATAATTTTCCCAGCTAAAGGTAGATAATAAAGAGGTAATTTAAAAAGAGGATAGTCCACTGGCTCTACCTCATGGTAATAAACCCCTTCCTCAAATCCCTCCAAGCGAAAAGGACGCTCAAAACAAATAAAATGAACTTCTATCCCCTTTGTGGCCAGTGCCTTACCCAGCTCCGACGCCACCACCCCGCTGCCGCCATAACCGGGGTAGCAAACAATTCCAACTTTCATAAAAATCACCTACTAAAGTAAAGCTAAGGGATGCCTTAACTCTATGTACTCCTGGAGCACAAAACCTTCTCCATATCTTTTCCCTATCTGGCTTCCAAAAAATAAATCCCTGCTTTCAATTCGACCTAAAAACTGCCCTTCATTTAAAAAAGTCTGGTTAAATTCCGGTCGCTGGGAAAATTGAGAAATATGAGCTAAAACAGCTTTCTTTTTTATGGAATAATATTCGGTAACATCAACAATAAAACTAGGTGTGCTCGTGATAGATAAAAAATATCTTAAATATTTTTCCGGTCGTTTTATTGGTTGAATTTCCGGTAACACTTTTTTAAGCCCCGCATTAAAAAAGCCTTCTTTTACTAAATGTCCAGCTTTTTCATGGTCTGGATGGCGATCCACCCAGTAGGGCGCAGCAATTACCTTTGGTTCAGCTTTTCTTAAAACTTCCACCACTTTCTCCACATTTTCCCGGGATAAAGTAATTCCTAGGTCGGGAATTTGTAAGTTAACCCTAAAACTTGCACCTAAAATTTCCATTGCTTGGCAAGCTTCCCGTTGGCGTTCTTCAACACTACCATTAGTAGCCATTTCCCCCAAGGTTAAATCCACCAGTCCCACTTTGTAACCAAGCCGAGTCAACTTGGCTATAGTGCCGCCAATCCCACATTCAATATCGTCCGGGTGAGCACCAAAAGCTAAAAAGTCTACTTTTTCCATCACTCCCACCTCCCTAAAAAATGACCTTAGCAAAAACTGATTTTAGGTGTTCAATACTATTAGTCTCCAACATTTTTATTTCCTGAGCTAACTTTTGTAATAAAGCATCTTCCTGCCATCTTTTTGCAGGTACCGGATTTAAAAACAACAGCTCCTGATAGAGTCGCTCCGCCTGTTTTAACTCTTTCAAACTTTCCTCAAACTGCACCGTTTTCCCATCGGAAAAAATAAGCAAGGTTTGGCGATAAGTCCGGTTGGTTTTTGCCAAATTTTTAAAACTTTTTAGGGCCTGGGCAAGGTTTGTTCCCCGTCCCCACTGTTGGCTAGCCGCAATAAACCTATTGATATCCCGTAAAGATCTTCCAATATTTTTTGCCTTAAAAACTTCTAAATCCTCGGCAAAAAGATAAAGTTCGATTTTTCTTAAGCTTTTAGCTAAAGCCAGTAAAAACGAAACAATAAACTTAGCATAAATTGCCATTGAGGCAGAAACATCAATTATTACTGTAAGTTTTGGCTTACTTCTCCTTTTCTCCCGGTATTTTAAGCAAAACAAGACCCCGCCGTGGCTTAAATTTGCCCTTATTGTCCGCCTTAAATTTAGAAATTTTTTCCTCTTAGATTCTTTTTGCCTTCGTGATGCTTTGGCATTTAATTTACCAGCAAAACGCTTTATAATTCTTTCAACTCTTTCGTAATCCCTCTCCTCTAAATCTTTTAAGTTAGCGGTAAAAAGGTCTTTTCTAAGCCCCCCGGTTCCAGCTTCCGGCAAAATTCCCCGCTCCCGGTAATATTTTAAAACCCCTTTTATGGTCTTTTCCAGCAGCGGGAAACTGTCTACAATTTGATTGGGGTTAAACTGGTCAATTTTTTCGTAGAGCTTTTGCAAAACCTCTTGGGGAAGGCTATTTAACACCTCTTTTTCCTTAAAGGAAAAATCAATTTCCCGATAAATTCCAGCCTCTTTTAGAGCTTCATTTACCCGGCGAGCTTCATCTTTGCCTTCTTGGTTTCTGGGCATAAAAGTAGCCGGTGTATCGCCCTCATAAAAAAAGCCAAAAACTTCCTCAAACTTTTCTTTATGAGTGCTATTTTTTACTAAAGTCGCCTGAAAAATTGCTTTTAACTCATTTTTATTTTGGGGAGTTATTACAGAGAGGGATTTTATCAGGTCTTCCACTTCAGTGGTAGAAATGGTAAAGCCCTGTGCCCTTAAAACATCTACGAAAAATAAGAGATTTTTTAACATCCTGCTCCCTCATTTAGGTATTGCAATAACCGATTTGCCCCACCCTTTTCCCGGAAAGCTTCTATATCTTCTTTATTTTTTAAGACAAAACCAATAGTATTTTCAATAAACTCTTTGGTCAATCGGTCCTCCCTAAGAGCTGCAAGAGTCCTAGCCCAATCCAAAGTTTCCGAAATAGCCGGTGGTTTAAAAAGATCTAGTTCCCGGCGTAAAAAATTTACAGCAAAAGCAATCCTCTTGGCTAAGTTTTCGTGAATCCCGGAAACTTTCTTTAAAATAATTTTCGTTTCTAATTTGACGTCGGGAAAATCAAGATATAAATAAACTGCCCGTCGTTTTAATCCATCCGAAAGCTCTCGACTGCCGTTACTGGTCAAAACTACCACCGGAATATTTCTAGCTTTTACTGTTCCAAGTTCAGGGATTGATACCTGAAAATCCGAAAGGATTTCAAATAAAAAGGCTTCAAATTCTTCATCGACTTTATCAATTTCATCAATTAACAATACCGGTTTCTTTGGTGCTCGTAAAGCCTTTAATAAAGGTCTTTCTAAAAGGTATTCTTCGGAAAAAACAAAAGCCGGTTTATCGCTTTTACTACTTTGGATAGCAATTAACTGCTTATGATAATTCCATTCGTATAAAGCTTTCGCCTCATCTAATCCTTCATAACACTGAAGGCGAATTAATTCAGTATCTAATACCCACGCCAACACTTTTGCCAGTTCCGTTTTTCCAACTCCTGGTGGTCCTTCAACTAGAAGCGGTTTATTTAATTTTAACGCCAAAAACACTGTAACTGCTATTTCCTCCGACGTTAAATACCCGGCCTCATCCATTTTTTGCAGTAAATGTTTGTAATTATCCACCACCCATCTTCCCCCCTCTATTTCATTTATTATAACACAATAAAAAAAGCTGCAGTAGCTGCAGCCTAAAATCTATTGTTTTAACCGGGGATCCAACGCATCTCTTAATCCATCCCCTAAAAGATTAAAGCCTAAAACATTTAACATAATCGCCAAACCGGGAAAAAAGGCAACCCAAGGAGCTTTTACTAAAAGTTCCCGGGCATCTACCAGCATCGCCCCCCATTCGGGAGTAGGTGGCTGGGCTCCTAGGCCCAAAAAGCTAAGGCCAGCAGCATCCAGAATAGCAGTCCCGATGCTCATGGTGCCTTGAACAATAAGCGGAGCCAGGGAGTTAGGAAGGATGTGCCGAATTAAAATCGAAAAGTCACTTGCCCCAACTGCCCGAGCTGCTTCCACAAACTCCATTTCTTTTAAGCTTAAAACCGTTGACCGTACCACCCGGGCAAAACTTGGTACCATTACAATTCCTATGGCAATCATCGCATTACTTAAACTTGGTCCTAAAACCGACGTTATAGCTATCGCCAGAAGAATACTAGGAAAAGCCATAATAATGTCGACAATCCGCATTAAAAGAGAGTCAAGAAAACCACCATAATACCCAGAAAGTAACCCCATTAATGTCCCTATAATGAGAGCTAATCCCACCGAAATTACCCCAACCTCGATAGAAATTCGTGCACCATAGATAATCCTGCTTAAGATATCCCGCCCTAATTTATCTGTGCCAAGTAAATGTTCTGCCGATGGGGCCTTTAGCCTATCTTTTAAAGTTCCATCATTTATCGGATCATAAGGAGCAAGAAAGGGGGCGAAAATTGCTGTAAAAATTAAAAGCAAAACAATTATAAGTCCTACCACCGCCGCTTTATTTTTAAAAAGCCTTCTTACCCATTCTTTTTCCTGCATCGTCATCCTCCCACTACTGGTACCGGATTCGGGGGTCAACCACCGTGTACAAGATATCAACAATTAAGTTTATTACTACAAAAATAAGGGCAATAATCGTAATACTTCCCTGAACCACTGGAAAATCCCGGGCCATGATAGCTTGATAAATATAACGCCCAACACCAGGCCAGGAAAAAACCGTTTCCGTCATTACCGCTCCGCCTAAAAGGTAACCAAACTGTAATCCAATAACCGTTAATACCGGCAAAAAAGCATTTTTCAAAGCATGTTTTAAAATAACCAGTCTTTCGCTAAGCCCTTTCGCCCGGGCTGTCCGGATATAATCCTGACGTAACACCTCTAACATTGAACTTCTAGTCATTCGAGCAATTATCGACATAGGAATAGTTCCTAAAGCTACTGCCGGTAAGATTAAATGCGCTAAGGCATCTTTAAAGGCTGCCCAATCCCCGGCCAGTAAAGTATCAATTAAATACAAATTAGTAACCGTTGGAACTGAATATTCAACACTAATTCGAGCAGAAGGCGGAAGCCAACCCAAGACTTGGGCAAAAAGATAAATAAGCATAAGACCCAACCAGAAAATCGGCATCGAAACCCCCGTCAGCGCTCCCACCATGCTGATATTATCAAACCAGGAATATTGCTTCACTGCCGCTATAATCCCTGCGCTGATACCTATTACGGTAGCAATAAACATTGCCGCTAAGGTTAACTCCACAGTTGCAGGGAAAAAAGTTGCCATCTCCTTAATTACTTTTTCATGGGTTATTATTGACCGTCCTAAGTCCCCATGGAATAAATTATTCATAAATTTTATGTACTGCATATATAAAGGGTCATTTAAACCCAATTGTTCTCGAAGTTCTTGAGCCCTTTCCGGCGAAGCGTGTTCTCCTAAAATCACCGTCACCGGATCACCGGGAATAAAGTGAATTAACATAAAAGAGAGAAAGGTAATCCCAAATAGCACCGGTATCATTTGAAACAAACGTTTTAAGATATAGTTGGCCATAGTATACCCCCATTTTTATAAGGGCGGGGGGGGAGAACCCCCCGCTTGCTACCAGTTACTCTTTATCCACTTTAAAGAAACATTCACTGCCAGTAGGATGTGGTATCCAATTTTTGACCGATTTCTTTGCCACTACCGGTGGTGTGGAATGAACCAGCGGTACCCAGGGAGCATCGTTGTGAATGATAACCTGAGCTTCCTTATAGTATTCCGCACGCTTGTTTTGGTCACTTTCTTGTTGCGCTTTAATTAATAATTCATGGACTTTATCGTTTTTATAGAAGGAAACATTAGAAGCTGAGCCTTTTTTAGCATTATCCTTATCTAATAACACATAAAGGAAATTATCGGGGTCACCGTTGTCACCGGTCCAGCCTAAAAGGTACAAATCGTGTTCTCCATTTTCCCCTTTCTTTAAGTAGGTAGCCCAGTCATAAGTAACAATCTTCGCCTTAATACCTACTGCCTCTAAATCCTTCTGGATAGCTTCAGCAATTTGTTTAGGCTGGGGCATATAAGGCCGGGCTACCGGCATTGCCCAGAGGGTAGTTGAAAAGCCATTGGGATAGCCCGCTTCCGCTAAAAGAGCTTTTGCTTTTGCGGGGTCATACTCGTAATCTTGAATTTCATCATTGTAACCCCAAATTGACGGTGGAAGCGGGTTCTTAGCAGGCTTAGCAAGGCCGCCATAGAAAGCGTCTACCAACGCTTTTTTATTAATTGCATAGTTAATAGCCTGTCTTACCTTAAGGTTATCAAAAGGTTTCTTTTCCATGTTCATAGCTAAGTATCCTACGTTCATTGAAGGTCTTAAAAGCAATTGCAAGTTAGGATCATTTTTAACCGTTTCCACATCATCAGGGTTTAAACCAATCATCGCATCAATATTACCGGATTTTAATTCCATAAGCCGGGCGGAATTGTCCGGAATTGTCCGGAAAATAACTTTATCAAAATTTGCTTTTCCACCCCAGTACTCATCAAAGCGCTCCAAAACCACCCGGTCGTCTTTTTTCCACTCTACAAACTTAAAAGGTCCGGTACCTACCGGATGTTTAAAGTAATCCTGGCCGTATTTTTTTATAGCCTCCGGACTAGAAATAGCAAAACTCGGCATGGCCAGGTTAGATAAAAAGGGAGCTAAAGGAGTATTTAAAGTAATTTGCACGGTATAATCGTCTACGACTTTCACTTCTTTAATTATCCCAGGATAGCCACCAAACATATAGCCGTAATATTCAAATTCACCATAATGGTAAGGGTTGTTCTTATCCATCCAGCGGTCAAAATTAAATTTCACCGCCTGGGCATTAAAAGGAGTTCCATCGTGGAACTTAACATTTTTACGTAAATGAAAAGTCCAGGTAAGGCCATCTTTTGAGGATTCCCAGGATTCGGCAAGTCCAGGAATTATTTCCGTATTTTCATCCTTATACTTTACTAAAGTTTCTAAAATTTGCTGGGTTACATAAATTGATTCTCCATCGGTAACGTTTGCCGGATCTAAACCTACAGGATCCCCGGACTTAGCAAAAACAAAAACTTTTTCTTTAGGTTCCTTTGATTCTTTCTTTGCTGTGTTCCCTCCACAGGCAGTTAAAGTAAAAACAAACGCTATTAACACCAAAAAGGAAATTACTTTAATTTTTTTCAAGCTACTTCCCTCCTCGCAAATTTTTTATTTATTTAGAAATAATCGCTAAATCCCTCTCCTCACCTCCTCCTTATATAATGGCACCGCACCCTGTACCCTTCTTCCACTTCATAAAGCTCCGGTAAACTCTCCATGCACACCGCTTTTTTACTGGGACACCTGGGATGAAACAGGCAACCGTTTGGCGGATTTATAGGACTTGGCACATCCCCTTCTAAAATAATTTTTTCTTTTTTAAAACTAGGCTCTGGTACTGGAATTGCTGATAATAAAGCTTTTGTATAAGGATGTTTTGGGCTTTTAAAGATAAACTCCGCCGGACCGTACTCCACTATTTTTCCAAGATACATTACAGCCACTCGGCGGCTTATATGCCGAACCACGCTTAAATCATGAGCAATAAATATATAAGTAAGTCCTAGTTCTTTTTGTAAATCTTCTAAAAGATTTATTACCTGGGCTTGTACCGAAACATCTAAAGCAGATACCGGCTCATCGCATACGATTAGTTTGGGATTTAGAGCTAAAGCCCGGGCTATACCTACCCTCTGCCGCTGTCCCCCGGAAAATTCATGGGGATAACGATCCCGATGAGAGCGGCTTAACCCAACTTTTTCAATTAACTCTTCCACCCTCTTTTTGATATTCCCTTCATATTTAAAAACCCGAAGGGGTTCGGCAATAATTTCCGCCACCGTCATTCTAGGGTCCAAGGAAGCAAAAGGATCCTGAAAAATAATTTGCATTTCCCGTCGTTTTTGCCGCATTTCTTTCCGATTTAGAGCTAAAATGTTTTCGCCACGGTAATTAACTTCTCCAGCAGTAGGCTCAATTAACCTTAAAATTGCCCGACCCGTTGTCGATTTTCCGCACCCTGATTCTCCTACTAATCCAAGCGTTTCCCCTTCATACAGAGTAAAAGATACATCATCAACTGCTTTTAGCCACTTCTTTCCCTTAATAGGTCCTATTCCCTGGGTTATTGGAAAATATTTTTTTAGATTTTTTACCTCAAGAAGCGGCTGCATTGTTTACTCCCTCCTGGTACAAATGACAAGCAATTTGACGGTCGTGCATTTCCTGTAATTCAGGCGTTATCCGGCTGCAAATTTCTTTTCTAAAACTACACCGGGGATAAAAAGCACATCCCGGGGGCAAATTCCCCAGGTCTGGCGGCGAACCTTCAATGGGAGTTAAACGTTTCTTTTCCTCGGAAAGCTTAGGCAAGGAATTTAATAGACCAATAGTATAGGGATGCTTGGGATTCTTAAACAATGCTTGGACGTCGGTATATTCCACCACTCTGCCCGCATACATCACCATTACCTTTTGACACATTTCTGCCACAACTCCCAGGTCGTGGGTAATCATGATGATGGAAGTTCCGTACTCCTTTTGCAGTTGCTTCATTAAAGCTATGATCTGCGCCTGAATGGTAACATCCAGTGCGGTGGTTGGCTCATCAGCAATTAAAAGAGTAGGATTTAAGGCCAGCGCCATTGCTATCATTACCCTTTGGCGCATGCCTCCGCTAAACTGATGCGGATAACTCTTAATCCTTTTTTCCGCTTCTGGTATTCCCACTTTTCTTAAAAGCTCAATGGCTTTTTCCCGCGCTTCATTATTTTTTAGTTTTTTATGTACGCGAAAAACTTCTAAAAGCTGCTCTTCTACTGTAAAAACAGGATTTAACGAAGTCATCGGATCCTGAAAAATCATGGAAATTTTTTCTCCTCGAATTTTACGCATTTCTTTTTCACTTTTCTTTAAAAGATCATCCCCTTCAAAAAGAATTTCTCCCCCAGCAATTTTTCCCGGTGGGGAAGGAATAAGGCGCATAATAGAAAGAGAGGTAACCGATTTTCCGGAACCTGATTCTCCAACTATTCCTAAAATTTCTCCCCGGTTTAAAGTAAAACTCACTCCATCAACCGCGCGAATTTCTTTACCAGAACTATAAAAATAAGTTTTTAAATCTTTGACTTCCAGAATCTTTTCCATGACCCTCGCCCCGAAATAGTTTTTTTTTATTATTTCATACATGTTAAAATTTTTCTATTTTTTCTCATTTTTCTCATTGTATACAATAAAACGGCAATAAAAAAACCGCCCGGTTAAAGTGAACTGGTCAAGACTTAGTAGACACAAAAAATACTAGATGAACCCCTGTTCAATTCTATATTGGACGGGGGTTTTGTAATTAAGGGCAAATGAAGGTCTTTCTTTATTGTAAAAATCAATAGCTTTTTCTATAGTTTTACGTAAATCATCGGCATAATAATAATTAAAATCATATTTTAAGATATGTTTAAACCAGCCAAAAAACTTTCCATAACGGCATTGTCCCGGGGATTTCCTGCTCTTGACATACTTTGTGTAACGTTGTATTGTTCAAGTAGGCTGATAAAGCT